>CAZDNY010000298.1:0-4774 GCA_964506885.1 uncultured Hyphomicrobiaceae bacterium
TGAGAAAGACGCTTCCGTCGATCTCCGGCGCATCCCAAATCGAGCGCCCGAGTGCACCCTCCTCGTCCACCTCGTCGATGATGACGTCGATCTCGCGGCCGACCTTTTCAGCTAGGATCGCCGCGCTGACGTCCTGCTGTGCGGCCATGAAGCGATGCCAGCGCTCTTCCTTCACCTCCTCGGGCACCGCGCCTTCGAGCGCATTGGCTGCAGCACCTTCCACCGGCTCGTATTTGAAGCAGCCGATCCGGTTGAGCTTCGCCTCGCAAAGCCAGTCGAGCAGCATCTCGAAATCGTCTTCCGTCTCGCCGGGAAAGCCGACGATGAAGGTGGAGCGGATAGCCAGATCCGGACACACCTCGCGCCAGCGCCGGATACGCTCCAGCGTCTTGTCCTGCGCGCCCGGCCGCCGCATCGCCTTCAACACCTTGGGCGAGGCGTGCTGGAAGGGAATGTCGAGATAAGGCAGCAACCGCCCGTCCGCCATCAGCGGGATAACGTCGTCAACATGCGGATAGGGATAGACGTAGTGCAGCCGGACCCACGCGCCCAGCGAGCCGAGCGCCCGCGACAGATCGAGGAACTTGGCCTTCAGCGGTTCGCCGCGCCACGGGCTTTCGGCATATTTTAGGTCGAGGCCGTATGCGCTCGTGTCCTGGCTGATGATCAGGAGTTCCTTCACGCCGGCCGCCACCAGTCGCTCGGCTTCGCGCATGACGTCGCCTGCAGGACGGCTCGCAAGATCCCCGCGCAACGAGGGGATGATGCAGAACGAGCAACGGTTGTTGCAGCCCTCTGAAATCTTCACATAGGCGTAGTGCCGCGGCGTCAGGTGCAACCCCTCCGGCGGCACCAGATCGAGGAAAGGATCGTGCGGCGGCGCCACCGCATCATGCACGGCCGACACAACCTGCTCGTATTGATGCGGCCCGGTCACCGCCAGCACATCCGGATGCACCGACGTGATCGCGTTCTTGTCGCCGCCCATGCAGCCCGTGACGATGACGCGGCCGTTTTCGGCCAGCGCTTCTCCGATGGCATCGAGGCTTTCCTGCTTGGCGCTGTCCAGGAACCCGCACGTGTTGACGACGACGACGTCTGCCCCGTCATAGTCTGGCGACAGTTCGTAGCCTTCCGCCCTGAGCCGCGTGATGATGCGTTCAGAATCGACCAGCGCCTTGGGGCAGCCCAGCGAGACGAAGCCCACCTTGGGGGCGGACCGCACCGCGCCGGGAGCGGATTTTTTGTGTGACATGGGTTCTTTGGCTTGCGACATGAGCGCGCTTCTATCCCCCGCCGCCGCCGCGCGCAATAGATATGCCCGCGCCCATCACCCGCCCGATGGCCTGCACCCCGGTCTCAGCGGGCCACCAGAAGACCGGAGTCGATCAGCCGGCGGTGGAACGCCAGAATTTCGTCGGAGTGCGGGCACGTGTAATAGCGCCCGACGCACCGCTCCATCAGCCGCAACCGCTCGGTTTGCGACTGCGACAGGGGTAACCCTGCCAGCTTCAGCATCAGCGTTCCCAGGTAGGGGACGTCGAGCACCTCGACGTCGGGCAGCGGCCCCATCTCATAGTTGACGCTTTCGGCCGCATAGTACGTCAAGAACCCCTTCGACTCCGGCGTCATGACGATGTTGTGGTTTTCAACCTCGTTGGAAAAGCCCAGAAGCGGACGCGTCACGATCGGCTGGTGATCGCCGTATTGCATGATCAGGAACCGCTCGCCGGGAAACCGCCGCTTCAACTCTCCGCGCAGCCACTCCAGGTCGATCCGCGCCAGTGAAAGGCGCCGCAGGTACTCATTCATTTCCGGGTCGGTTCCCGGGCCGCCGCCCGGCACCTGGACCTCCGGCGAGTGCGGCTTCGTATAGGGCAGGTGCGTCGCCGACGTCAGGATGAAGCTGAACAGCGGCGCGCGCGTCTCCTCGACATGCTTTGCGATGCGCTCGAGTGCATTGGCGTAATAGAAGCGGTCGCGCTCGTTGTAGCGTGTCGCCCCCTGCGCCTTGAAGTCGTTGATCTCGGAAAACCCGATCGAGGCATAGAACTTTCCGCTGGAAACGAAGTGCTTCGGCACCGGATAGAACATCACGTTCTTATAACCGCACCGCTCCAGCGACTGAGGCACGCTGTCGCGCACCTTGCCCTGCATCATCGATTGCACGAACGTGCGCATGCCGCCGAACGAATAGGTCGATACGCCCGCCAGTACGGAAAACTCCGTCAGCCATGACGCACCGCCGAACGTCTCGGTGCGCATCAAGTGCACCTTCCCGTCTCCCGACAGGAAGAAGGGATCCAGGCTGCGATCATAGTCGATCGACGCAAACAGGCTCGGCGGCACCACGCTTTCCTGATGGATCAGGATGATGTGTGGCGGCCGCGTCTTGACGGGACATCCGGCCGGCTCTGCAAAAAGCCCGCTGCCGCCGGAGTGGGCCGCTGCTTCGATCAGCTGGCCGCGCCATAACGTCACCGCCGTCTCCGCCCATGAGGAATAGAACGACGAGACGAACAGCGCGTCCCAGTAGAACAGCGTATGCGGGCGCTGTCCGCGCATGTGATCGGCAACCAGCGACGTCGCGAAAAGCGCAACGACCGCATATCCCGCCGTCCTGCGGGCGACCCGCGTCGGATCGACCCTGAACAGCACGTATCCACCGACCCCCACGACGCCAGCCACGACCATCAGTGCAATAAGCTCGGTGCGAAAGTCGATCCACAGGTACCAGAGCGTGTCGGGCGACAGCAGGTAGAAGGCAATGTCGTAGGCGTGCAGCACCATGCCCATGTAGCTGTGCTTGATCGTCGCCGCGATCACGACGACAGCAACCATCGCGCTCACAAGTGCGGTCGGAAACAGAACACGCCGCGACAGAACTGCGCCGACCGCGATTAGCACGCCCGTTCCCGCCATCGTGAAGACGACGTTGGAGAACCAGCCCTCGTGGCGGACGAAATAGACGCCCATCGCCAGCGTCAGCGCAGCCGTCACCCACCAGGCCCAGCCGATGGCGCCGGCCTGCCCGGAGCGCCAGGCGCCCAGCGCAACACGTACGCGATCCGTCCGGTGGCTCGCATTCTCGATCGACATGAAGTGTGCAGTCCGCTGCAACAGTTTTCCGTTGCACCCGGGCTCGACGCCCGCGCGCAACGACGCATCCAAGCGTCATCAATCTGTTACAGAGCCGTCACACGGCGTCAATTGTGTGGCAGCGGGACGGTGAACCCCGCCGCAATCCGGCAGAGTTTGGCACCCTCCCGCCGAACGGCACCCCACGGAACAAGCTGCTTAGACCCTGCGGCGGACCATGACCTTCGATAGAAAGGCAGTGGTCTGTCCGGCCGCTGCGAGCCCCGCCTCGGCGAACAGGCCGTCGAGGTCGTCGATCGCGTAGTGCCGGTAATACGGCTCGTGGAACCGTTGCGGGAACCCTTCCAGAAGCCCGTCCCAGCCTGGACGGTCACCCATTTGCAGGCTGTCGATGAAGACGAGCTGTCCGCCGGGCTTCAAGACGCGGGCCATCTCACGCGCGACCTGCCGGCGCACCTGCGGCGGTAGCTCATGGAACAGGAACACCGTCGTGACGATGTCCTGGCTGGCGTCGGGCAAGGGGATCGCCTCTGCATTCGCAGTCAGAAACGCGACACGCCGAAGTCCACGCAGATGCTGCTGTGCCTCTTTGATGTAGGCCGGCGACAGATCGAGCCCGGTAAGCCCCATGGCCGGATACTGCAGCCGGATTTCGCGCAAGAGCCGTCCAGTTCCGCACGCGATATCCAACAGCTTCACCCGCCGTTGATCCCGGCCCGCCATGAATTCCGCAATCGGCCGCATTGCCATTCGTCGCATCGCCGAGGCTGCACCGTAGAACAGGGTCTCGACCTGCACGTCGTAGATCCGTGCCGACTCGTCTGCCAGATACCCGCCCTTCTGGAAATGGAAGTCCTGCGCGAAATAGTCGGGCACCCCGCTCATGTCGGCGTAGTCCTTGACCGTATCTGTATCGCCCGACTGGCGGCGCTCGGCTGCATCGCCAATATCGGCAAACATCGCCCGCACCCGCGCCAGATGATCGAGAACCCCACCAGCCGGCTCCGCGCCATCGGCGACAGCCAGACCGTCGCGCACCAGCGCGGCATCGGCGCGGAACAAGGCCCGCAGGTCCTGCATGAGTTCGTCACGGCTCGGCACCGGATACTTGTGCGCGACTTTCGGCCGCCGGTCGCCAGCGCGTGCACTGGCCCGGTCCGCCAGCCAGCTGATGCCGGAGTACCAACCGAACCGGACCATGTTGCCGGCCAGCTGCCGCATCATGCCGACCCGGTCCTCCTCCGCGCCCTGCATTTGCATTGCCATGTCACACCTCCGCCTTCGAGCAGCTCCGCCTGCTGGGGCCCGAACGGCCGTCCTGACAAGGAGAATGGGGGGTGTTACGGCGACGCGCAAGCCGTCCTGCTCGCACTGCGTCAGCCGCTGTCCACCGGCGCCAGATCCGCGTAGGCGAAACCGTCCCGAACGACCGTCTGGCCGACGCGCACATCGATCCCGGCGGCTCGTAACTGCCGGGCGGCTTTGGCCGGGTCGGATTTGCCTTTGTATTCATGCGGTTCCCGGGAAAGTTTTTTGCGGGTGACCAAATTTTCAAGCGGCACCTGCTCGCTGTACAGATCGGCGACATAACGCTGCATGATGTCCAGTGCAGCTGGCATATGATCTTTCAACTGCGCAGTATGCGGTTCCGCGGCCAGTTCAGCCATGATCTGAT
>CAZDNY010000299.1:0-4755 GCA_964506885.1 uncultured Hyphomicrobiaceae bacterium
GCTTCCGCCGAGGCTTCCCGGAGGCGGGCGACGGAACTTTTCTGCCTTCGTTAGATTGTCACCAGGATCTGCGCTGCATCGCGGACCGAACGCGTCTGGACGGCGTGCATGTCATGTTATATCGTTGCTCTCGTGTGGTTCGACACATGTGTCGGCCCGCTCCGCTATCGGTATCCAGCATGCGGCGAGGCCCGTTGCGCAGGCGGCTGCCGCGTCCCCGATCTGATTTGCCACACAGAAACAAGAGGATAAACCGATGAAGAAAATCGCGCTGACTGTCGCTCTCTCGCTGTTCGCCGTCACGCCGGCGCTGGCCGACGAAAAGCCCTCAGAGGAGGAAGCGAAAAAGATCACCGAGGCGATCGCCGCGCTCGGCTGCTCGGGCGGCGAGATGGAGAAGGAAACCGAGGCGTCGGGCTATTTCGAGGTCGATGACGCCAAGTGCAAGGACGGCCAATTCGACATCAAGCTCGACAAGGATTTCAAGCTGCTCAACATGTCGCGGGACTGAGGCAAACTCATTTAGCGATCCCGAACTTCTGTTGGCGGCCCGACGGCAAGAACCGGCGGGCCGCCGCTTTTGTACCGGCTGCGGGTGTGCGGGCTGGTGATCCGAAGGCTGCCCGGCACATCCGCCATCCACCGTCGTGCGGTCACCACGCTTTGACTTGGCGCTGCAGGCTTTCTATGCACGACCCCGGATGGGGCACGTATTGTGTTGTCATCGATGACTGCCCGACGCCGTCGGCGGCATTGCTTGGCGAAGTGCCCAGTGAGGGAGAGATATCGGGTGGTCCCGGACGATAAGGACATCGCAGCGAGAGACCACTCCTTGCCCAAAGCCGTCACGGCATGGCCGGCGGACGTTACCCCCACCTTCGAATATGAAGCGGCCCTCGACTTTGCGCGCTCTGGTTCGGGCAACTTGTTCGTCACGGGACGTGCGGGCACCGGCAAATCCACGCTGCTGCGCTGCCTGCGCGATACGCTGTCAGCAGAGACCGTGGTGGTCGCCCCGACCGGCCTCGCGGCGGTCAACGTCGGCGGACAGACGATCCATTCCTTTTTCGGGCTGCCGCCGCGGCTGATCCGCAGCGACGACATTCGCCGCAGCCGCAACGGCCGGGTCATGCGGCGGCTGGAGATGCTCATCATCGACGAGATCTCGATGGTGCGGTCCGACCTGATGGCAGCGATCGATCTGTCGCTTAGGCTGAACCGCGGGCGGCCTCGTGAACCGTTCGGCGGGGTCCGGCTGATGATGTTTGGCGACCTGCACCAGCTGCCGCCGGTGATCACGGATCACGAGGTGGCCGAGCACCTGGAGAGCAGTTACGGCGGTCCGTTCTTCTTCTCGATCGGCGCGCTACAGGAAGGCGCGGGCACCTCTCTTTTGGAACTGGAACAGGTGTTTCGGCAAAGCGACGAAACACTGCTGCATGTGCTGAACCGCGTGCGCGACGGCGAGGCGGACGAAAACGACCTGGAGGTGCTCAACGCCCGCGTCAATCCGATCCGGACGCTGGGCGAAGGCGACCCTTATGTGATCCTGACGCCGACCAATGCCGCAGCCCAGCGCATCAACATGGCTTATCTCGACGCGATCCCTGCGCGTGCCCACACGTACGAAGCCGGTGTGACGGGGGAGTTCAACGCCGCTTCGCAGCCGACCGACCAGAGGCTGGTGCTCAAACCGGGTGCCAAAGTGATCCTGTTGCGCAACGATCCGGACCGCCGCTGGGTGAATGGTACGATTGCGCGCATCTCGCGCCTGACGGAACGGCAGGTGTTCGTGGAGGTGGGCGGCCGGGAATACGAACTCGAACCGGTATCCTGGGAGAGCAGGCGATATGCCTTCGATCAGGCCGCCGAAAAAGTGGTCGAGACGGTTGCTGGTACATTCAAGCAGTTTCCACTGCGGCTGGCCTGGGCGCTGACCATCCACAAGTCGCAAGGCCTGACGCTCGATCGCGCCTACATCGATCTGGGGCGCGGCACTTTCGCGCATGGACAGGCCTACGTCGCGCTTTCGCGATGCCGCTCACTGGACGGGCTGGCGCTGGCGCGGCCGCTGAAGCCGAGCGATATCCTGTTCGATCCTGGGGCCATGGGCTATCGCGACGTGTTTCCGCGACTGCTGTAAACCGGCGAAGACTCTGTTTTTGCGGCGCAAATCAGTTTTTCTCTCTGATTTGTGCAGCGCAGCAAATTCTTTGCGCTGATACTGAAGCGCTTGACCCTTACGTAAGTATCGAAATTTCGACCGTTTTGCTGTGGATTTCCGGCGGGAGGTCGCGTGCATTTCCGCATAGCAATAAAGTTGATGTTGCGGCGCACAACGCGATTTGTTATGTATCTGGACAAGACACGGGCCCATGTGGCCGGTCCTTAGAGAATTTCGAACCCGAAGTCAGAATCCCCGCAAGATCAGGAGCAGTGCCATGAACGAGCAATTCACCCGCCAGGCCCAGGACATGTTCGCAGCCGCAAAGGATGCCCGCATCCCCGAGAACCTTCAGGCGATGGCCGAAGAAGGCGTCCAGAAGACCCGCGAGGCCTACTACAAGATGAGCGCTGCCGCGAAGGACGGCGCGAAGGTCGTCGAGGACGTGATGCTCGCCTCGCAGGCCGGCGCCAAGGCCATCGGCGAGAAGATCCTGCACAACACGACGGTCAACACGGAAGCCGCGTTCGATGCCGCACAGGCGATCGCCCGCGCCAAGACGCTTCCCGAAATGGTTCGCCTGCAGGCGGATTTCTTCCAGCAGCAGTTCGCCGTTGCCGGCGCGCAGAGCAAGGAGCTGTTCGAGCTGTCCGCACGGATCACCCAGCAGACCCTCGAGACGGTCAACGCTGCGGCCACGAAAGGCTTCGAACAGATGAAGAAGGCCGGCTAATCGCCGCCTGATCCCGACGCGGCAAGAGCGGGGCTCGCCCGTCGCGCTCGAAACACAAAACGCCCGGAAGCTCGCGCTTCCGGGCGTTTTGATTTTTGCGGGCATTCGCTTGTCCGCTCAGGTATCCGGGCCGGTGGCGCTCGGCATGCCGCTTGCGTACCGCGCAGCCTGCTTTGAGTCGCAGCGACAACGAAAATTTGGTTACGATCAAAGCACGATCAGCCGAGACAAACGCGTTTTTCGCGCTATAGTCAGCGCATGCTTGGTTCGAGTTCTCATGTACGCGTGCGTAATGGCCAGCTTTCCGATGCGAAGGCTCTGGCCGACGTTTTCGAGCGTTCCTGGCGGCATGCCTATGTGGGCATCTTGCCGCGTGCGCATCTTGATTCCCTCATCCTGAGACGAGGCCGGCGGTGGTGGACGAGCGCCATCCGCTCGGGCGATCTCATCCTCGTGCTTGAAGTCGACGGTGAACTTTGCGGATACGCATCATGCGGTCCCGCACGGCATCGCGGACGCTACGAGGGGGAAATCTACGAGCTGTATCTGCTGCCCGAATACCAGGGCCTCGGTTTCGGCGAGCTGATGTTCGAGGCCTGCCGCAACGAGCTCGACCGGCGCAGGCTCAACGGCCTCATCGTATGGGCGCTGGCCGATAACGACGTCGCCGCCGACTTTTATTGGCGGCGGGGCGGCCGGCCCGTCCAGCAGGTGAGCGATCGCGTCGGCACGGTCGACATGTGCAAGATCGGTTTCGGCTGGCCCTGACGTTTGCGTCTGCGCTATTTCGCGCCCTGCGCGGGGCCACGGGATGCCGGTCGGAGGGCCGGCATTCTGCTACGAGAGACGACGCGCGCACCACCAACGACTCGCCTCGCATCTTCATCTCGAACAAAAAGAGGGATTGCACCTAGCGCGCGCCTCGGGCAGCTAGAGCGCAGGACTGCAGTACTCCGTCCAGCGCCGCACGGAACGACCCAGGGAGAATAACGCAATGCGCATCGATGCCATTTCGATCGGCAAGCATCCGCCCGACGACATCAACGTCATTATCGAGGTGCCGGTCGGCGGAGAGCCGATCAAGTACGAGATGGACAAGGACGCTGGTGCGCTGGTCGTGGATCGCTTCCTGTATACGCCGATGCGCTATCCGGGGAACTACGGCTTCGTACCGCATACCCTGTCACCCGACGGCGACCCGATCGACGTGCTGGTCTGCAATACACGCACGATCGTGCCTGGCGGCATCATCAACTGTCGGCCGATCGGCGTGATGATGATGGAGGATGACGGCGGCGGCGACGAAAAGATCATCGCTGTGCCCAGCTCCAAGATCTCGACGCGCTACGACCGCATCCGAACCGTGGCCGACCTACCGCCGATCACGAAAGCCCAGATCGAGCATTTCTTCCAGCATTACAAGGATCTAGAGCCCGGAAAGTGGGTCAAGATCGTGAACTGGGGCGATGTCGACGACGCCAAGCGGGTGATTCGCGAGGCAATCGAGCGGGCGGTGACGGCAAAGGCGGAAGGCGACGCCTAAACCCCAATTGACCGAGCGCACTTCCGGACCCGGCCGGGCGTTGCTATACCCCCGGCGGGGTTGGATGTTGCGCGCGGTGGTCCCGTCTCGGACCACGCCCTCCGGTGCGCGACCTGCCAGGACAAGCGAGGATCGGCATGAGCGATATGAGGATCGCTGTCATGGGCGCGGGCGGACGCATGGGGCGGGAGCTCGTGCGCGCGGTCCATGCGCTCGACGGGTGTGTCGTCGCCGGCGGCGTGGAGCAGCCGGGATCGCCGTTCCTGGGGCAGGATGTGGGCGCACTGGCCGGCGTCGGCGAGGTCGGCGCGGTGG
>CAZDNY010000300.1:0-4747 GCA_964506885.1 uncultured Hyphomicrobiaceae bacterium
GCGCATACAGCTGGCGCGTGCGTTCCGACAGCTTGTTCTGCCGGCCGACCCGCCAGCGCTTGACTAGTCCGGGCATGAGCTGAGCTGCCGCCATCCCTGCGATCATGGCGGCGACCAATGTAACGGCTAGAATATCCTGTTTCTGCATGACGGCGCGTGCGGGATGGCCATTGGATGGCGAAGCCGCGCGGGTCAGCGGCTCGTCGCGACGTTGAGGGTGCCCATCAGCGCGGTCTTTGCCTGCGCCAGCAGCGTGTCGATGGTCGAGGTGTCCTTGTAGTCGGTATAGACGTTGAGCGTCAGGATACGTTGCTGCAGCGACAGCCAGCCGGTGACAACGGCGATCTCGCGCCGGACCGCGCCAGTGTTCACGGCGACGGTCTGTCCCGTGTAGAGCGCATCATCGTCCTTGTCGACAACGCTGACGTTGCGCAGCTTGAGTTGCAGGCCTTCGCGGCCCGCGGCGTCGTCGATCTGCTTCTTGACGGTATCCATATCGAGGCGCGGCATCGCCTTGGAGAGTTCACGCACGACGTCCGCACGGCCCATTCCTTCAGGAACCTTGGTATGATGTCCGGGCTTGCCGTTCAAAAGCCACATCGCCCACCGCTTCCAGGGCCGGCCTGCGCGCGCGGCGTCCACTTCATCACAGCCGACCGCGATCATCAGCACCGCATTGACCTGGGCCTGCATGCGGTCCTGCAAGGCATAGTGCGCCTTTTCCTTGGCATGCGTGCGCGACAGGGCGCAGAAGCCGTCGGGCAATTGCAGATCGAAGCTGATGCCGTCGCCTGAGCGCATCTCTGCGTGCGCGGGTGCTTGCGCGAGCGCGCCCAGGAGGATTGCCAGCAAAGCCATGATGCGCATCGTTGAACTCCTGGTGGCAGCTTCGGTCCGGGATCGACACTACCCGGCGCCCGGGCCGGGCGGCAAGACAACGGTGTGATCGCAGTGAAATGGCGGTGCATTTACCCTGCGTCAGCGCGCCGTCCACCCTGATCCGGCCTTGTCATGCCTGCCCGCCGGCCACAGCCGGCCTGCCGGCGCGGCCGCTCAGGATGCCGATGGCGAAGGCGGCGCAACCGATCGTCAAGGCGCCCGCACTCAACATGAGCAGCTTGGAATACTTGTGTTCGAGCCCGGTCAGTGCGCCAACCACGTTGGAGTAGCCCGAACTCTCGGTGAAATAGAGCACGGCGGCGGCCATCGCGGACAGGAACGCGACGAGGTAGCTCCAGACGGGAACGTCAGTGCGCCCCATCCACAAGGAGAAAAACACGACGGGGGCCAGGAACATCGAGGCCGTCCCCGATACTGCCACCGCGCCGAACAGATCCTTGGAGCCGAGGAACACCATCGCCAGTCCGCCGAGGAAAAAGGCGAGCATCGCAATTCGCCCGTTGGTGACCGTCGGCTTGCCGATACCCATATCGACGACGGTCAGCTTGGCGGTGCTGGAGAAGGTCGAATCGAGCGTCGACATGCACGAGACCACCAGCGTGACGTTGAACAGCAGCATCGGCCAGTCGCCGATGAGACGGGCGAGCGTCGGCACGAAGCTCTCGCCCGGTGCTTTGTTGAGGCCGGCCCACACACCCAGAAGACCAAAGGCCATGATGCAGGCAAACGAGATCCAGGTGGCGTGATAGAAGCTCGACATGGTGGTCTTGCGGTCGGCGATGAAGCCGCGATCCATCATGACGGGATCGTGCAGCGGGTAGCTCCAGACCTGCAACAGCGCGACGGCGAGCAGCACCCAGCCGGGGTTTGCCGCATCTGGGGTGGAGGCGATCATCGCGTTAACGTCGAACGAACCGGTGCCGGTCGCCACCGCCATCAATACGGCGAGCGCGAGCAGGAACAGCGACATCTGGAATACGTCCGTGCGGATCGACGCGTTGAGGCCGCCGAGCAGCGAGTAGCCCAATGCCACCGCGCCGACGATCAGCATGGATGCGACATAGGCGAGCGACCCCGTGGTGCCGAAGATGAGGCCGATCACCAGCAGGTTGGCGAACACTTCCGACAGGAGGCGAACGCCGACGACGAAGTTGTAGCTGGTCGTTCCCGCAATCCCGAAGCGCGCGGACAGGAACTGCTGGACGCTGGAATAGCCGTGACGGAAGCGCAGGCTCGAGATGATCCAGGCGCCCGTCAGAAACGAGAGGTAGTAGGCCGCATAGGCCAGGGCACCGCCGATGCCATACGCATAGCCGAGGATCGCCGCGTTCATGATCGAGCGGGCGAAGATCCACGTCGTCACCTGCGAAAAGGTCAATGCGAGGACGCCGGGGGCCTTGCCGGTTGCATCGTGGCCGCTGAAGAAGGACCCGGCCGAACGCGCAGCCGGGCTCAGAAGAATGCTTCCCAGCGCGACGAGCCCGGTGATAACCGAAAGAATGAGAATGTCCGACATTGTGGTGTGCCCTACCCTGTCATCGGTGTTGGTTCAGTTGTCATGCAGGCCCCTGGAAGCGCCATCGGGTTCATGTCGTGGCGATGGCTTGTGAAGCGTCTTGGCGGCCTGCAATGGTCAGCGTGACTTCTTCGAGCGGCTTGCCGGTGCGGGCGCGCTGGCTGACCGGCAGGACATCGTGGCTCGGCCAGATCCCGCTCAGAAGCGTGCGGGCGTAGTCGGGTGCGTGGCCGGCCGATTGCAGTGCGGCGGCAGCCGATGGGGCATCGTAGTCGAGACGGCGCAGCGCAAAGTTCAATCCGGTTGGTGCAGTGTGGGAACGCTCGACGAGCCCGTACCAGCCATCCTGCGTTGCGTCGTTGGCCGGCATGCCGATGACGCCAGCATTGAACCAGACTCCCTCGCCGATCCTCTCGACGAACGGAATGCCGCAATGTCCGGCGATAACGATATCGGTGCCGAGGTTCGCAGCTTCCTCCTGTTTGACGGCAAGCGGTGTATCAGCGAACACGAAGCGGGAAACGTCGTCGGCGCCACCGTGGATCACGGCGCACGTCAGGCCTGCAAACGTGAAGGTCAGTTGCATGGGGAGCGCGCCCATCCAGCGACGATGGTCCGCATCGAGGACTGCGTTGGCCTGCGGATACCAGCCGCGCGAGAGGCGGTCGCATGCGGTCCCATCCTCGAAGCCGCAACCGCAGTCATCGGCCCCGCGCGCCAGTTGCAGTTCGCAGTTGCCGGCGACGACGTGGCAGCCCCAGTCGCGGATTTCCGCGCAGGTCTCATTGGGGTCGGCGCAGTAGGCGACGACGTCGCCGGTGCAGATCACACGCTCGGGAGGTATCGCCAGTTCATTTGCTTTCGCGCGCATGGCGCGGGTCGCCTGAAGATTTGAATACGGCCCGCCGAAAATCAGCAGCGGGCCGTCGTCGATTTCGATGGTGCTGGCGGCAGTCATGCAGCGGGTCCGGTGCAGCCTTTGGAAGCGTCGATCAATACGACATCGCCGGTCAAAGTGTTACAAGCGTGTCCGCGAGGCCGGAAATCCGGCCGGGCGAGCAGGCCCGGTCAATCGCGATGCGTGGCGATCCAGTCGATCAGCATGGCGATACGGTCCGCGCCCCAGAACGGTTCATCGCGCCATAAGAAGAAGGGCGAGCCGAAGACACCCTTGTCGAGCGCCTCCTCGCTTCGGGACTTGAGAAGCGCCTTGATCCTGTCGTCGTGTGCAAAGGCCAGTGCTTCGCGCGGTGCTCCGGCGTCGTCGAGGCAGCGGTGCAAGACGTCATCGCGCGTGATGTCTTCGCCGCCACCGTAGTAGCGATCGAAGCACGCGGCCGCGAAACGGTTGGCCATATCGCGGTCGTCCACTTCGAGCCCGTAGAAGATGCGGCTCGGCGCCAGTGCCGTGATGGGATGGTTGGCGGGTGGTGCGAACGGCACGCCCTTCATGGCGGCGAGGCGCTGCCAGTCGCGCCGCGCGTAATCGCCCTTCATCGGCGTCGACGACAGCCCTTGCGCGCCGGTCACCTTGAAGGCGGTGCCGAGCATGAAGGGCCGCCACAGAACCGGGTGACCCGTCTCGCTTTCGATGCGCTCAATTTCGCAGTGCGCGAAGTAGGCATACCCCGATCCGAAGTCGAACCAGAATTCGATGGGGTCGGTCATGACCATCTTCCGTAGCCATCACCCCACCAAATCAGGCGGGGTGGCTTCGGCTTTGAGCATTGCAATTGCCTCGTCGAGGCTCATCACCTCCTGCGCCTGCGACCCCAGGCGGCGGATCGAGACCTTGCGCTCCTCGGCTTCACGCTTGCCCACCACCAGCATCACGGGAACCTTCTCGAGCGAATGCTCGCGCACCTTGAGATTGATCTTCTCATTCCTGAGGTCCGTCTCCGCGCGCAGCCCCGCAGCGGTCAAGGCGGCAGCCACTTCGCCGGCATAATCGTCGGCATCCGAGACGATGGTCGCGACCACCGCCTGCACCGGAGCGAGCCACAGCGGGAAGTGCCCGGCGAAGTTCTCGATCAGGATGCCGGTGAAGCGCTCGAGCGAACCGAACATGGCGCGGTGGATCATCACCGGCGTCACCTTGTTTGAGTTCTCGTCGATGTAGAACGCGCCAAGGCGGCCGGCGAGGTTGAAGTCCACCTGCGTCGTGCCGCACTGCCACTCGCGCCCGATCGCATCGCGCAGCGTGTATTCGAGCTTGGGGCCGTAGAACGCGCCTTCGCCCGGTTGCAGCTCCGTCTTGATGCGGCCATTGGAGCGCCGAGTCACCTCGTCCAGCACATCTTTCGCCGGTCTATGCCTCTCCGGCCCTCTCAC
>CAZDNY010000301.1:0-4723 GCA_964506885.1 uncultured Hyphomicrobiaceae bacterium
GGCGGTGCTGATCGGCGGCTTGGCCTATCGCATTCGTCTGTACTGGAAGACGCCCGCGCCACTGAAGATCCCGACCACGCCTGCTCCCACGACCGAGGCGGGTGTCGCCTTCCGTTTGGTGCGAGAAGTCGTGCTCTTCGAGAGCCTGTTCAAGGCGAACAAGTGGATATGGGTCTTCGGCTGGGTCTTCCATTTCGCCCTGCTGCTCGTCCTCATTCGCCACCTGCGCTACTTCATCAATCCGGTGCCGGAGATCCTGGCCTTCGTGCAGCCTTTCGGCATTTATGCCGGCTTCGCCATGGTCGCGGGCCTAGCCGGTCTTTGGGCGCGCCGCTTCCTGGTTCCGCGCGTCCGCTACATTTCCGCTCCCTCCGATCACCTGATGCTGGCTCTGCTCATGGGTATCGGCCTGTCGGGGCTTGCCATGAAGTTCGTCGCCCACACCGACATCGTCGCGGTCAAGGCGTTCTTCATTGGCCTCATGACGTTTTCCTGGCAGCCGCTGCCGTCCGATCCGATGCTGCTGATCCACCTGACGCTCGTCGCGGCTCTGATGATCATCTTCCCCTTCTCCAAGCTGCTGCACGGCGTCGGTCTGTTCTTCTCGCCCACCCGCAACCAGGCGGACAACCCGCGCGAGAAGCGCCACCTCGCACCCTGGGCCGCCAAGTTGGAATCAGGCGGAGGTTCCAAATGAAAATCGACCGCAACCTGGCCGAACAAGTGATGGAGACGCGCCATGAATGACATGAGCGACTACATCATCGACGAAAGTGACGTCGCCGATCCGCTCGAGATGCCGCGCATCGAGCCCGGTGCCATGGAAGGCTTGAAGCCGTTCGTCGCCAAGCCGGAGCATCAGCAGCCGTTGGGCTTCCCCGGCGAACTGGTCGACAACTGGCAGGAAAAAGCCATCGACAAGATGGGCGAACTCCTGACCAAGTATCGCTCGCTGCAGGTCTATCTCGACAGCTGCGTGAAGTGCGGCGCGTGCACCGACAAGTGCCACTACTTCCTCGGCACCGGTGATCCCAAGAACATGCCGGTCGCACGCCAGGATCTTCTGCGCTCCGTTTACCGCCGCTACTTCACGGTCGCTGGCAAGTATTTCCCCAAGCTCGTTGGCGCCCGCGATCTGACCGAGGACGTGCTCGACGAGTGGTACAGCTATTTCCACCAGTGCTCCCAGTGCCGCCGCTGCTCGGTCTATTGCCCCTACGGCATCGACACAGCCGAAGTCTCCATGGCGGCCCGCGAGATCATGGACACGGTCGGCAAGGGTCAGAAGTATTGCAACGAGATTATCGGCAAGGTCTACAAGCTGGGCAACAACCTCGGCCTGCCCAAGAAGGCGATCGAGTCGACGCTCGAAGGCCTCGAGGAGGAGATCGAGGAAGAGACCGGCATCAAGGTCCGCATGCCTATCGACGAGCCGGGTTGCGAGGTGCTGCTGGTCACGCCTTCCGCCGACCTGTTCGCCGAGCCGCACATCCAGGGCCTGATGGGCTACGCCAAGGTGTTCCACGAGGCCGGCGTATCATGGACGCTGTCGTCGTATGCCTCCGAAGCTGCCAACTTCGGCATGTTCATCGGCTCCTATGAGAACATGCGCGAAGTCTCCCTGCGCATCCGCAAGGCCGCCGAGGATCTGGGCGTCAAGCGCATCGTCTTCGGTGAGTGCGGCCATGCCTGGCGCGTCGCCTACTCGTTCCTCAACACGCTTGCCGGGCCCTTCGATTTCCTCGATCCGCGCTATCCCGCGCCGCAGCACATCTGCGAGTTCACATACGACCTGATGCAGGAAGGCAAGCTGCGCTTCGACAAGTCGAAGAACGACGAGTATCGCCTCACCTTCCACGACAGCTGCAACGTGGCGCGCGCCTCGCGCATGGGCGACATGCCCGGTGGCCAGTTCGAGATCCCACGCGCGATCCTGCGCGCCACCTGCAATCACTTCTTCGACATGGCCCCCGAAACCATCAAGGAAGCGACGTTCTGTTGCGGCGGTGGCGGCGGTCTCTTGACCGATGACCTGATGGATATCCGCATCAAGGGCGCACAGCCCCGCATGCGTGCCCTCCAGCAGGTGCGCGAGGAGCATGGCGTCACGCACATGGCGGCGATCTGCGCGATCTGCAAGGCGCAGTTCACCAAGGTGATGCCGCATTACGGCTTCGACATGGATTCGATCCTGTCCGTGCATCAGATGGTCGCCAACGCGATCGTCATGACCGGATCGATCCAGGAAAAGGAGCTGCAGGAAAAGCAGCTCGAGACGAAATCTGACGCTGACGCTGCTGCCGCCGAGGGCCAGGCCGCATAACGGAGGTTACACCCATGAACGACATGGCCAACAAGCCGAAGTCCGGAAAAGAGCCGGCTGGCGATGACACCAAGCTGACGTTCCGCCGCTTCAAGAACGGCGACAACATGTGGACCGGATGGGATGATCTCACAGAGAAGATCTTCCAGGCCGATCACTCCTACAAATGCCCGACCTACGTGCACCGCACACCGCCCTGCCAGGGGTCGTGCCCGTCGGGGCACGAGATCCGCGGCTGGCTCGCCATTGCGCGTCAGATGGACAAGCCGCCGACAAAGGACATGACCTGGCAGGAGTACGCCTTCCAGCGCATGGTTGAGGCAAACCCGTTCCCGGCCACCATGGGCCGCGTCTGCCCCGCCCCGTGCGAGGACGGCTGCAACCGCAACGAGGTCGATGATTTCGTCGGCATTAACGCCGTCGAGCAGTACGTCGGTGACTGGGCCAACGACAATTCCCTCAAGCTGCCTGAGGCCGGCGAGTTCACCGGCAAGAAGGTCGCCGTGATCGGCGGTGGCCCGGCGGGTCTGGCGGCGGCCTACTTCCTGCGCCGCAAGGGACACGCCGTCTCCATCTTCGAGGCACATGACAAGCTCGGCGGCATGATGCGCTACGGCATTCCCGGCTACCGCACGCCGCGCGACATGCTCGACACCGAGATCACGCGCATCCTCGACATGGGCGTCGACGTCCGCACCAACACCAAGGTCGGCACCGACGTCACCGTCGAGCAGCTCGAAAACGAGTTCGACGCGATCTTCTGGGCGGTTGGCGCGCAGAAGGGCCGCGGCCTGCCTGTGCCTGGCTGGGACGGTACCGAGAACTGCATTACCGGTGTCGAATTCCTCGACGCCTTCAACCAGGGCTGGGTCGCCGGCACCGCCAAGCGCGTGATCGTCGTCGGCGGTGGCGATACATCGATCGACGTTGCCTCTGTGGCGCGTCGCCTGGGTCACATCACCCACAAGGCCGAGAAGGACATCGATCCGCACAATGCGCTGGGCTACACCGCGCACGACGTCGCCGGTGCCATGCGCCGCGAAGGTCTGCAGGCCACGCTGACCTCGCTGTTCCCGCTCGAGAAGATGACCGCCTCCGAGCGCGAGCGTGAGGACGCCATGCGCGAGGGCGTGACCATCATGGGCGGCGTCATGCCGCTCGAGGTCCTGCGTGACGATCAGGGCCGCGCCCGTGGCTTGAAAATGGCCAAGTGCAACATGAAGGGCATGACACCTGAAGTCATCGAGGGCACCGAGTTCGATATCGAGGGCGACATCATCATCTCGGCCATCGGCCAGATGGGCGATCTCGGCGACGGCCTCGAAGCGCTCGACAACGGCAAGGGTTTCATCGGCACGGACCCCATGTACCGCGTCAAGGGCAAGCCGAAGCACTTCGCCGGTGGCGACGTTGTCCGCCCCCACCTGCTGACCACCGCCATCGGTCACGGCCGCATCGCTGCCGAGAGCATCGACCACTTCCTGGCGGGCTCGCCGGTCGACAAGCGTCCCAAGGTCGACGTACATCACTTCAATCTGCTGCGTGAGCTGCACCAGCGCGCGCTTGATCCCGAGCCCTATGAAAAGGGCCAGATCCGCGGCACGTCGGACGCCAAGTTCGCCATCCACAACTACGAGGATCGCTCTTCGAGCCAGATCATCCCGCATTCCGATCTGTTCAAGGGCCACTTCAAGTACGAGGCCCGCGGCAAGCGCGACGAGGTGCATATCGAGGGCGACAAGGTCCTCGGCAACTTCGAGGAGCGCATCAAGGGCCTCACCGAGGAGCAGGCGATCAACGAAGGCAAGCGCTGCATGTCCTGCGGCATGTGCTTCGAGTGCGACAACTGCGTGATCTTCTGCCCGCAGACCGCCGTCAAGCGCGTGCCCAAGAAGGAGCGTGCGGTCGGCCGTTACGTCTACACCGAGTACACGATGTGCATCGGCTGCCACATCTGCGCGGATGTCTGCCCGACCGGCTACATCCAGATGGGTCTCGGCGAGTAAGGGTGAGCAGGACGACACCGATGCAAATCACGCGGCAATGGGCGAGGCTTGCGACGATGGTGACCGTGATGGTGGCCATGGTCGCCGGCGTCGTGAGTGGTCCGGCGGTGGCCGGGCCGCCGCAGCCGGCCAAGGGGCGCGGTGACAAGTGCGTCGAGCCGACCGACTGGATGCGCCGTTACCACATGACGATCCTCACGCATCAGCGCGATGACACCGTGCATCAGGGCATTCGCACGCCCAAGCATTCGCTCAAGGGCTGCATCGACTGTCATCAGGTGAAGGGCGAGGACGGCAAGCCCGTCACCGTCGCTGATCCCAAGCACTTCTGCCGTACCTGCCACGACTATACGGCCGTTAAGCTTGATTGCTTCGATTGCCATGCATCGCGTCC
>CAZDNY010000302.1:0-4719 GCA_964506885.1 uncultured Hyphomicrobiaceae bacterium
AACCCGAAACAAAAATCACGGCAAGGCCACAATCGGTCCCACTCAGCGCCGCATTGGGACGCAAGACTACCCCCAAATCGGCCTCTTGGCCCGGTCCGCTACCGTCTCGGAAATCAGCCCCCGATTCCCTCCGAGCACATCTCCTGGACCGGGCCTCTTTTTTTGTCCTCACCGTGCCGTCGCAATTGGAAAAACAGATCACGATTTCGCCCCAAGATGATCTGAACAACGTCAACTTGTGTCCGAGCTGAAGCCACAAACAGCGGCGATACTCTTTTCATTGCAACGGCGGCGCGCCGATTGGCTCTGGATGATCAGCCCCCAACCCCCCGGGGTCAGATTTTTGAGGCGCGGCCCGCTGAGCAATCCTCTCCTTGAGGCAAGGTGCTGTCCAAGTACCCGCGAGGGCCGGTTCCCCCCAACCGGCCCTCGTTGAGTCTTGCAGGCGTGACGGCTGATGTCTGCATCAGACACGGCGCGCGCGCGCTGCCGACCGCTTGAACTGCGCCGCTGCGCGCACAACCTGTTTGTGACCCTTGCGTCACCGGCCGAACCGGCAATACTCGGCGCGGCTGGCGCGAGCGCGAGCATGTTCACTGAGCACCGGCAGCAAGGAGCGGGACAAGCATGGCGGCAACGGCGAAGACGATTGGCAAGGCATCGGCGGCGAAAATCGCCCGCGCAAGAATGGCCAACGCCAGAACCGCCGCGAAAGCAATCGCGCGCAAGCCCCGCACGGCGGCTCCGAACCCGCTGCTCCAGGCTTGGCGCGGACCCTTCGGCCTGCCGCCCTTCGACCGGATAGAGGCGCATCACTTCGAGCCCGCCCTCAAGGCGGCATTCGCAGCCCATCGCCGCGAGATCCAGGCAATTGCGAAGAACACCGCACGCCCCACGTTCGCCAACACGATCCTGGCGCTGGAAAAGTCCGGACGCGACCTGGAACGTGTCGCACGCGTTTTTTCCAACCTGGAAGCGACCGACTCCACCGACGAATTGGCCGCCGTCGCGCGTGAGATGTCGCCGCGATTTGCCGCGCATGAAAGCGCGATCCTGCTCGATCAGCGCCTGTTCAAGCGTATCGATGATCTCTATGCCCGCCGTCACATGATGAAGCTCGATGCTGAGGCCTTGCGACTGCTCGAGCGTACGCATCTGAGGTTCGTTCGCGCCGGCGCGCAATTGAAACCTGCCGAGCGCAAGCGCGTCGGCGCCATCAAGGAGCGGCTCGCCTCACTCGTCACGCAGTTCATGCAGAATGTGCTCAAAGACGAGCAGTCCTGGCACCTGGTCCTAAACGGCGAGCGTGATCTGGCGGGTCTCCCGGACGGCTTCCGCGCCGCTGCAGCGCGCGCTGCACACGAGCGCGGACTGCCGGGCAAGCATGTCATCACGCTGGCCCGCTCGAGCGTCGAGGGTTTTCTGACGTTTTCCGCCAGGCGCGACCTGCGTGAAGAGGCGTTCAACGCCTGGATCCGCCGCGGAGCCAATGGCGGCAAGACGGACAATCGGGCCATCTTGTCGGAGATCGTCGCGCTGCGCCAGGAGTACGCCGGCCTGCTCGGCTATGACACGTACGCGGATTTCGCATTGTCCGACACGATGGCGAAGACGCCCGCGGCCGTCGGCGGCCTCTTGAACGAGGTCTGGAGCCATGCGCGGGCAAAGGCGCGCGAGGAGAGAAATGCCCTTGCGGCAGCCGCGCGTGCGGAAGGCACCAATACGCCGATCGCCGCTGCCGACTGGCGCTATTACGCCGAAAAGGTGCGCAAAGAGCGCTACGACCTCGACGAAGCGGAACTGCGTCCCTATCTGCAGCTCGATCAGATTATCGCCGCCGCCTTCGATTGCGCCAGCCGCCTGTTCGGCTTGACCTTCACACCTCTTGAAGATGTCCCGCGCTACCATCCCGATGTGCGCGCCTGGGAGGTGCGAAACCGCAAGGGCGACCATGTCGGCCTCTTTCTGGGCGACTATTTCGCGCGGCCGTCGAAGCGCTCGGGCGCCTGGATGTCGAGCTTCCGCAGCCAGCACAAGCTGGGCAAGGGCTCACGTCCCATCATCGTCAACGTCATGAACTTCGCAAAAGGCGCCGAGGGTGAGCCATCACTGCTGTCCTTCGATGACGCGCGCACGCTGTTCCACGAGTTCGGCCACGGCCTGCACGGGCTGTTGTCCGACGTTACCTATCCGACCCTGTGGGGCACGTCCGTCACCCGCGATTTCGTCGAGCTGCCCTCCCAGCTCTACGAGCACTGGCTGATGCAGCCCGAGGTGCTGAGCCGCTTTGCGCTGCACTACAAGTCCGGCAAGCCGATGCCCGCCCGCCTGCTCAAGAAGCTTAAGGCCGCACGCAACTTCAACCAGGGTTTCGCCACTGTCGAGTTTACCGCCTCTGCGCTGGCCGACATGAAGCTCTACGCAGCAGACCGGCCGCCCGCCGATGTCGATCACTTCGAAGCAGTCGTGCTGCGTGAAATCGACATGCCCGCCGAGATCGTCATGCGCCATCGCTTGCCGCACTTCATGCACATCGTCTCGGGGTATGCCGCGGGCTACTACAGCTACATGTGGTCGGAGGTCATGGACGCCGACGCGTTTGCGGCCTTCGAGGAGACCGGCGACATCTTCGATCGCAAGACGGCGGATCGATTGAAGCGGTATGTCTATTCGGCCGGCAACATGCGTGATCCTGAGGAGGCCTACGTGAAGTTTCGCGGCCGCCCGCCGTCAATCGAGGGTCTTCTGAGAAACCGCGGCTTCACGAGCTGATTGAGAGCATGTTTAGCCGAAGTGTGAGCGGTTCGGCGTGAAAAACATGCTCAAATCTAAAAAGCATGTTTAGCCGAAGTGTGAACGGTCGGGCCGTGAAGAAATTTGGCGAATACCACACAGCGCCTCGCGCCAACGGGTCCTAACGCGCCCGCGTGCCTCGCTGTGCAAAACGCCTAAAGGCCGAGCCACGCCGCGCCGATGATCGGCCCGTTCGTGCCCTCCTGCATCAGCACCGCGTAATGCGTATTGCCCGGCTTCATGAACGGCTGCGCCGCGATCTGGATCCGCATCGGCTTGCCTGTCCATACGCCGATCGGCGTCAGCTCGTGAACCACGTTGTGGTACTTGAGCGTCTTTCCGCGGTTCTCACCGCGCGGAATTTCGACCTCGACCACATCGTCGATCGGAGCCAGCCAGATCGTTGCCTCGCTTGCAGACATGTTCTCGCCAGCCCCGGCGACTTCGACAATGATCATGCTCGAGGTCCGCCAGAAACGCATCGGCACACGCCGTTGCGCGAAGGCCATCGAGGTCTTGGCGATCTGCAGTTCGATCTGGTTGCGGTCCGAGCCCACCGCGTGCCCAATGCCGTTCACGACGACTTGTGGCGTGTAGACGGCCCCGTCGCCGCGCGACTTGGCATAAGCGCGCTGCCGTTCGGAGTTCTTCTCCGACGCCAGCGTGTCCTCCCAGCCCAGATAGTCCCAATAGTCGACCGGGAACGACAACGCCATCACGTCGCGCCGCTTGGCATAACTCTCCAGGAGGCGGTCGGCCGGCGGGCAGGAGGAACAGCCCTGGCTGGTAAAAAGCTCCAGGACGGCGGAAACCGGAAGCTGCTCACCGTTGGGCCCAAGTCCCGTGGCCGGATCACCGGCTGGCTGGGCCTGCTGCGCCAGGGCGACTGCGACGGGGATCGAGAACACCGCGAGCAGCACGGCTAAGCGCCGCCCGACCCGGGAGCCGGTCGTGCGCGCTGCATTCTGGATCATGACTATTAACGATCGCCGCATCGGTATCCATACGCGGTTCCATACGCGATCATTACATGGATGAGAGCCGTGTCAATTGCCAGTCAATTGCGGCTCACGAATGGGTGACGGCCGGGCCGTGCGCTGGTCCCGCCAGCCGGCCTGCGGCGGCTACAGTATGAAATCGCCTGCATCGACGAGATCGGCTGAAACGCCCTCGAGCAGGATGGTATGACCGGCAAGCGAGATCAGCGTACCATCGGCTGCTGCCGTGACAGTGAGTTGGCTGAAATCGCTCAAGCCGCTGACACGCGCCATGTGGATGACGTCGACGCCATCCTGGAAATCGCCGATGGTGTCGTTCCCCCAGCGGTCGGTGAAGATGAAGCGGTCCCGGCCTGCGTTGCCGAAGAGCAGGTCATCGCCAGCCTGGCCGACCAACCGGTCGTTCCCGTTTCCGCCGTAGAACACGTCGTTGCCCCGACCGCCGTAAATGACGTCATTGCCGTCGCCGCCGTCGAGGGTATCGATACCTCGGTTCCCGAAGATCCGGTCATTACCGTAACCGCCTCTGATGAGATCGTCGCCGTTGCCGCCGTAGATCTTGTCGTCGCCCGCCCCGCCTTCGATGTTGTCGTGTCCATCGCCACCGTAGATCGTGTCGACACCGTCGTTGCCCCAGATGTAGTCGTCATCGGCCTCGCCGCGGATCAGGTCGTCGCCATTGCCGCCGTAGATCTTGTCGCCGCCGTTTCCTCCGAAGATATCGTCATTGCCGTCACTGCCATCGAGGGTATCGACGCCATCGTTTCCGAATATGAGATCGTTTCCGTACCCGCCGCGGATCAGGTCGTCTCCGTTACCGCCGTAAATTTTGTCGTCGCCCGCGCCGCCTTCGATGTCGTCGTGTCCATCACCGCCATCGAGGGTATCGACGCCATCGTTTCCGAATATGAGATCGTTTCCGTACCCG
>CAZDNY010000303.1:0-4718 GCA_964506885.1 uncultured Hyphomicrobiaceae bacterium
GAGACCGCCCTCGTAGACACCGGTCACGGCTTTGACCGCCGCCTCGTCGCTGAGTTCCGGCGGCGGGTCGTTATTCATGTAGCCGCGGTAGAACGCACCCCGCCACGTCAGCACGGATTTGTCGCCCTCACCCTCGACCGACAGCGTCGAGGAGTAGTTGTTCACCGGCAGGACTTTCACGTCGACCTCGGTGATCTCGTAGGACAGCGAGCGCCCTCCGGCATTGTACCTGGTCAGCGCCTCGTGGATCTGTCCGCCACCCTTGAGCGTCAAAGTTCGCTTGGCGCCGGGTTCGTTGCCACCCGAACCTTCCGTCTTCTCGATAGCCGGATGCCAGCCCATGTCCTGGAAGTTGCCGACGATCTTCCAGACCTTGTCGGCCGGCGCGTTGATCTCGATCGTCTTGGTCACCTTCTGGCGCGTTGGACCATGCGCTTCGGCCGACATCGGCTGGAGTGCAAGCGCCGCAATCGTAACCGCCAGCGACGCGGCCAGTGCTCGAATCATCGTCCCATTCCTCCTGACATGCCATTTTCTTTGCGCGCTCGTTTTGCGCGGCCAGGACCATAATGGTCCCCGGACCATGGCGCAAATCGGGTCGGCATACCGCCGGGCGCCCGATTGGCGCGGCCACCTGGCACGACCGCCCCGAACTCTTGATCCATGGTTGTACTTCGCCGCGTCCCGTGCTTTTTTCCCACGGCAAGGATCGGGAGAAAAAAGAAGAATGCCGACAACCCAGGAAGGCATCGCAACGCAGGCCGAAACCGAAACGCTTAACCATGACAGCGTTGCATGTCCGTTTTGCGGGCTGCACTGCGATGACCTCGCCGTGAGCGTTTCCTCCGGCAAGCTTCAGGTCGTCGCCAACGGTTGCGAGCGTGCGAAAGCCGGTTTCGAACGCCAAATACCTCAAAGCACGCCGCAGATCGGCGGACGCGATGTCTCCCTGGATGACGCCATCCGCGAGGCCGCAGGCAGGTTGAAGGCCGCACGGCTGCCGCTGTTCGGCGGTCTTGGCACCGACGTCGAAGGCATGCGCGCGTTGATGTCGCTGGCCGACCGGGCCGGTGGCGTTCTCGACCATGCGTTGAGCGATTCGATCTATCACAACACCGGCGTCCTCCAGACCAAGGGCTGGTTCATGTCGACGCTGACCGAGACGCGCAACCGCGCCGATCTCATGATCATCGTTGGCGCCGACCTTGCCAGCGAACATCCCCGCTTTTTCGAGCGCATCGCCTCGCCGGGCGAAGTGATGTTCGAACAGTCCGCCAAGCGGACGATCGTTCTGATCGGCTGCGGCACACAGGCAGCCGCGCACATCAGCGGCAACCGTATCGGTGACGTCGTCGACATCGCCTGCCCGCCCGATGCAATCCCTCAGGTGCTCGGCGCCCTGCGTGCCGTCCTCAAGGATATGCCACACACCGCCCCGCCACCCGCCGGCATTTCGCGCGACGCCCTCGCCGGCCTCGCCGAACGCTGCCGCAAGGCCAGCTACGGCGTTGTCGTGTGGGCGCCCCAGACGCTGACCTTCGACGGCGCGGACCTCGCCGTGCAGATGATGTCCGACATCGTGCGCGACATGAACAAGACGACGCGCTTTGCAGGCCTTTCGCTGGGCGGCAGCGACGGCTCGGCAAGTGCAGCATCGGTCTGCTCATGGCAATCGGGCTATCCCCTGCGCGTGTCCTTCGCCTCCGGCGCCCCGAAATACGACCCCTATCGCTTCGAACTCTCCCGCATGCTCGAAAGCGGCGAAGGCGACCTGCTCGTCTGGGTATCGACCTTCGGGCCCGAACCCTCAGGCCCACCCGCCACCGGACTTCCCACGATCGTGATCGGCACGCCCGGCCTCGCACTCGCCAAACCACCCGACGTCTTCATTCCCGTCGGCACACCCGGCCTCGATCACACCGGGCGCCTGGTGCGTTGCGACGGCGTCGTGTCATTGCCGCTCAAAGCATTGCGCAAGAGCCCGCACCCGCGCGTGCAGGATGTCGCTGCCGGCATCGAAGCCGCTCTTTAACCGCGTTTACGCCTGACTGGACCGGAACAGACAAGATGCTGATCAAGCTCAAGGGCGGCCGCGTCTACGACCCCGCGAACGGTGTCGATGGAGAAGTCCGCGATATCTACGTACGCGATGGACGCATCGTGGCGGAAGATCCCTCTGCCAAGGTCGATGCCGAACATGATGTTTCTGGGCGTGTTGTGATGGCCGGAGCCATTGACCCGCACACGCATATCGGCGGCGGCAAGATGACCATCGCGCGCATGATGCTGCCCGAGGACCACCGCCGCGAAGAATATCATCACACGGCCCTCCTGCGCGCTGGCACCGGCTTTGCCGTTCCCTCCACGCTGGCCGCCGGCTACCGCTACGCGGAGATGGGGTACACCGCCGGTTTCGAACCGGCGATGCTGCCGGTCAACGCACGCCAGGCCCACATGGAAATGGGCGACACGCCGATGATCGACAAGGGCGCGTTCGTCATGCTGGGGTCCGATGACTTCCTGCTGCGCCAGATGGCGGCGCGCGACGACTTCGAAGCGATCAAGGACTACATCGCCTGGACCATGCACGCCGCACAGGCGATCGCTGTGAAGGTCGTCAATCCCGGTGGCATCTCCGCCTTCAAGTTCAACCAGAGAAAGCTCGACCTCGACGAGAGCCATGCTCATTACGGCGTCACGCCGCGCGATGTCCTGCGCACGCTCGCGCGCGGCCTGAAGGAGCTAGGTGTCACCCATCCCCTGCACGTGCATGGCTGCAACCTGGGAGTTCCCGGCAACGTCCACACCACGCTCGACACGATCCGCGCCATGGAGGGCCTGCCGGTCCACCTCACGCACATCCAGTTCCACTCCTATGGTACCGAAGGCGACCAGAAGTTCTCCTCCGGCGCCGCGCAGGTTGCCGAACTCGTAAACCTGCACAAGAACATTTCCATCGACGTCGGCCAGATCCTGTTCGGGCAGACCTGCACGGCGTCCGGCGATTCGATGCGCCAGTACGGTAACACCAAGTCGGCCCACCCCAGGAAATGGGTCGTAATGGACATCGAGTGCGATGCCGGATGCGGCGTCGTACCGATGAAGTACAAGGACAAGAGCTTCGTCAACGCGCTGCAATGGGCGATCGGCCTGGAAATATTCCTGCTTGTCGATGATCCCTGGCGCGTCTTCCTGACCACTGACCACCCCAACGGCGCACCCTTCACCACCTACCCGCACCTGATCCGCCTGCTCATGGACAAGAACTTCCGCCGCGACATGATGCAGAAGATCCACCCCGAAGCGCAGAAGTCCTCCATTCTCGAAAGCCTTGATCGCGAGTACTCGCTTTACGAGATCGCCATCATGACGCGCGCCGGTCCAGCCCGCAGCCTGGGGCTTGCCGACCGCGGGCATCTGGCGCCCGGCGCATGGGGCGACATCACCGTCTACAAGGACGACGCCGACCGCGAGGCGATGTTCACGACGCCTGAGTACGTCTTCAAGAACGGCGAGCTGATCGTCCGCGACGGCAATATCGTCAAGGTGGTGAACGGTGCCACTCACGTCGCACGGCCCGATTTCGACAAGGGCATCGAGAAATCCTTGAAGGACTACTTCGCGCGCTACCACACCATGAGTTTCGAGAATTTCAAGGTCCACGACGAGGAAATCATCGATCACGACAAGGGATCGATTGTCGTGCAGCCGACGGGAGCGCGCGTGTGATGGCGAATGAAGCGGCCAACATCAACGGCATCTCGATCGACGACACGTTCGCTGAAGCATTCGGCATGACCGGTACGGCGATCGTCATCACCGCCGACAGCGCCAAATGGGCGATGCAGTCGGCCGTCACGATGACCGGCTTTGGCACATCGGTCATCGGCTGCGGTGCCGAGTGCGGCATCGACCGCGAAATGTCCCCCGACGAAACGCCCGACGGGCGCCCCGGCGTCCGCTGCCTCGTCTTCTCGTTCTCGCCCGACATGGTGGCAGGACAGTTGAAGACCCGCGTTGGCCAGTGCGTGCTCACAAGCCCCGGCTCCGCCTGCTACAACGGTCTCGACGCAAAACAAAAGATCAAGCTCTCGACCGGTTTCCGATACTTCGGCGACGGCTGGCAAACCGCCAAGAAGCTGGGCGCCCGCCGCTTCTGGCGCGTCCCGGTCATGGATGGTGAGTTCATTGCCGAGGATACCGTCGGCGTCACCACGGACGCCGTCGGTGGCGGCAATCTGCTGGTCCTCGGCAGGGAGCGCGCCGGTCTTCTGGAAACCTGCGAAGCCGCCGTGGCGGCAATGGCCAAGGTCGACGACGTCATCACGCCCTTCCCTGGCGGCATTGTCCGCTCAGGCTCCAAGGTCGGCTCCAAATACAAGGGCGTCATCGCCTCGACCAACGATGCCTTCTGCCCGACGCTGCGCGGCGCGGTGAAATCCGAATTGTCGCCCGACACGCTGGCCGTTCTGGAAATCGTCATCGACGGCCTGACGTCGACGTCGGTGGCAGATGCCATGAAGGCCGGCATCAAGGCCATCACCGACATCGGCGCCCAGAAGGGCGTGACACGCATCTCGGCCGGAAACTATGGCGGCAACCTCGGCCAGCACCACTATCACTTGAAGGATCTCCTGCCATGAGCGGCTTTACGCTGACGCCGAAGTCCGCACCGCCCGAGCGGCTCGACCTGTCCAACGTGACGCCCGCGGCGCTGG
>CAZDNY010000304.1:0-4716 GCA_964506885.1 uncultured Hyphomicrobiaceae bacterium
ATGTTCGAAACTGTACGATGTTCAGTTCTTTGACACAGGAGGTCATAGGTCATGTTCAAGACGATCACAACGCTGTTTCGGGCGCAGGTGGCCGAGGCGGAGGAAGCGATCTTCGATGCCAACGCCACCCGGCTGCTCGAACAGCGCATCCGCGAGGCCAATGCCGCATTCGAAACGGGCAAACGCGATCTGGCCATGGTGCTTGCGGAAGAGGCCGGGGAGCGCCGGCTGGCCGCCGATATCGGTCTTCGGATCGCGGAAGACGAGGCGGCGGCGGTGCGTGCCCTGGATGCGGGCAAGGAGGCGGAAGCCGAGCGGCTGGCGGAGCGCATCGCGGGGCTCAGCGACGATCTCAAGGCGCATGAGATGGCGGCGGCTGACTGTGCCGAGGCCGCCCACCGGATCCGCAAATCTCTGGAGAGCAACGCGCGTTTGCTGGGCGAACTCAGACGCGGGCTGGCGACGGCGAAAGCGGCGGCGGCCGTCAACCGCGCCAATCAGCGTTCGCTCAGTGCTGCGGGGGTTTCCGACAGTGCCATCCAGGAGGCGCGGCGGACGCTGGAGCGCATTCGTGTGCGGCAGAGCGAACAGCGCGATTTCGACGAAGCGATGGACCGGGTGGAACGCGATCCCTCGCTGAAGGCGCCGGGCGCCTCGTCGGTGCCGCGCGTCGGCATGACCGACCCCAGCGACGTCCTCAACCGGCTGAAAGCACGCCGCGGCGGCGGCGGAGCCGGGGCGAGCCGCTCGGGGCAAACGGCAACGACGTCCTGACGCATCTCGTCCGACGCGTCGGACTGCTCGCTCGGTCGCGCGGCTGTGCGAGGCGTGCCGGCAAGGCGGTGTCCAGTCCACCGATTTCAACTTTCGCGACACTCAACACGGAGCAATGAAAATGCACGCTGATTCCAAAGCATGGCGCATGTACGCCTATTCCTCGTTCGGCATCTCCCTGGGCATGATGGTGCTCGGCGTTCTGGCCATTCCCGGCGAAGTCTGGATGAAGGGCTTCTTCCTGCTCGGTACGTTCTTCCTGGTCGGTTCGTGCTTCACCCTGTCGAAGGCGCTGCGAGACCAGCACGAAGCGGAAAACCTCGTGCACAAGCTGGAAAGCGCCAAGGCCGAGCGTATCCTGCGCGAATACGACAGCAACGGCCGGGCAAGCCGGATTGCGGGTTGATCAAGACAGGTTTGATCGGCCACAACGGAGGGGGCGGTCGCGGCCGCCCTCTTTCCGGCATCTTCACGCCGCACTAAATCGGATTGCGTTGCATGATGCGCGAGCGCGCGGGCAACGCTGCTTGATCTTTCGAGGATAGGACGGATCGCATGAAAGATATGATCTACAGCATCATCGCCGCGCTGGTGCTTGCCTTCGCGTTCCAGACGGCGGCTTATGCGACCTATCATATCCCGTCCGAAAGCATGGTTCCGACACTGGAAGTCGGCGACCGGCTGACCGTCAACAAGTTCGCTTATGGCTATTCGCGACATTCGCTGCCGCTCGATATGTCGCTTCCTGCGAGCCTGATGAAGGGGCGTGTTCTGGCGAGCCGGCCTGAGCGTGGTGATATCATCGTCTTCGTTCATCCCAAACGCGCCGACCGGATGATCAAGCGGCTGATCGGGCTGCCGGGCGACCGGATCGCCGTCGACAACGGCCAGATCATTCTCAACGGCGTGCCGCTGCAGCGGAAGCTGACGGACACCTACCGTTTCCGTGAGCACCAGGGACGTATTGTGGAGGTGAACCGGTATGTCGAAACGCTGCCCAGCGGGCGGACGCATCCGGTGCTCGAATATACGCACCGTGCGCGGCATCCCTCGATGGGCGAGATTACAATTCCGCCCGGGCACTATTTCATGATGGGTGACAACCGCGACAACTCCAACGACAGCCGCTTTCCGGACATGGGGCTGGTGCCGGAGGAAAATCTGGTCGGGCGCGCGGACGCGGTACTTTATTCCTTCTACAACTGCACGCCGGAGCCTGGTACGCACTGCGCCGAGCGGCGGTTCGTCACGCCACTCCAATAGTTTTCGGGCTTAATGGGTCCCGGCGCAGCGCACACGTTTGATGGCGCTGGTCACGACGGATGCCATCGCGGACGGGCTCAGCTCTTGGTGTTATCGTTATCGGAGTCCGGCGCGGCCGAGGTTGACGAGGTTTCGTCGGACGAGGCTGACTCGTCCGACTTCGCGGCGGCCGGATCGGCGGTTGAGGAAGATGTCGCTTCCGGACCGGTTGCGGTGTCAGGGTCCGCCTTGGCATCGGCTTTGCCGCCGCCGCGGGCGACCACGACCATGGCGGGGCGCAGGCAGCGCTCCTCGATCGTGTAGCCCGCCTGGAAGACCTCGACCACGGTGCCGTTGGCGACGGACTTGTCCTGGCGTTCCATCACTGCTTGATGAAGGCGCGGATCGAACGGCTCGCCCTTGGGCGAGACACGCTTGACGCCATGGCGTTCGAGCACGTTCAAGAACTCGCGCTCGGTCATGTCAACGCCCTCGAGCAGAGCTTTCAGGTGCTGGTCTTTCTCGATCGCTTCGGGTGCGACCGCCTGCTTGGCGCGTTCGAAATTGTCGACGAGACCGACGGTGTCCTTGGCAAAGCTGGTGATCGCGTAGCGCGCGGTCTCCTGCTTTTCGCGCTCGGAGCGCTTGCGCAGGTTGTCGAGATCGGCGTGGGCGCGCAGCAGGCGGTTGGTCAGGTCGGCGATCTGGGCCTGCAGCGTCTCGACCTCGGCCGCCAGGACGGCCGCGACATCGGCGCCAGCGCCCAGACCGACGCCGATGCCGGCGATGTCGTCGGCTTCGGCGTGCGTTTCGGGCGCCGGGTCTTCAGAGGCCTTGGCGGATTTGGAGGGATCGGTTCGGCCGTTGGCGCGATGCTGATCGGCCGCTTGGTTGGCGTTGCGGGCCGCCTCGGGCGCATCGGCAGGCTTCTTGGGATCGTTGTGGTCGGACATCATCACTCCGCTTTCGGTCGTTGCAACCGGCGCTGCTGCCCCGTCCGGCGCTCGGCCGGCCCGTGCGACAAGCCCCTTCGATCTTGGCGGGCGGGGGCGCGCTTTTGAGCCCCGCATATCGGCCGCATTTGCGGAAAAATCAAGTCGGACGCGGCGAAGAGCGTCACCGCGACAACAGCCGGCCGACGATCTTGGCGGTATAGTCAACCATTGGGATGATGCGCGCATAATTGATGCGCGTGGGACCGATCACGCCCAGAATTCCCACCACCTTGCTCGACTTGTCGTGGAATGGCGCCACGACCAGAGAAGAGCCGGACAGCGAGAACAGCTTGTTCTCAGAGCCGATGAAAATCTTCACGCCGTCCGCGTTCTCTGCCAACTGCAGGAGCTGGACGACCTCCTGCTTGGATTCCAGATCGTTGAAGAGCTGGCGGATGCGCTCGAGGTCTTCGGCCGCGGTCAGATCCTTGAGCAGGTTCGACTGGCCGCGGACGATGAGGCTCTTGCGGTCGTCGAGCGCGCCGGACCATTCGGCAAGTCCCGACTGGATGACCTTCTTGGTCAGAGCGTCGAGCTCGGCGCGGGCCTGCTTGAGTTGCACCTCGATGCGCTCGCGTGCTTCGCCCATGGTGAGCCCGCGGATGTGGGCATTGAGGAAGTTGGCCGCCTCGCTCAAGGCAGACGGCGGCAGCCCCTCTGGCACGTCCAGGATGCGGTTCTCGATTTCCTGGTCTTCGGAGACGAGGACGGCCAGCGCCTTGGTCGGTTCGAGCGAGACGAACTCGATGTGCTTCAGCCGGCGCACCTGCTTGTCGGCGAGGACGACGCCGGCGCAGTGCGACAGGCCGGAGATCATATTGCCGGCCTCGGCCAGCACGGTGTCGAACGAGGTCTGCGGGCGCCCGGCGATCTGGCGCTCGATCTTCTGGCGCTCTTCGGAAGACAGGTCGCCGATCTCGAGCAGCCCATCGACGAACATGCGCAGGCCGGTTTGGGTCGGGAGGCGACCGGCGGAGGTGTGCGGTGCGTAGATCAGGCCCAGATGCTCGAGATCCGACATGACATTGCGGATCGATGCCGGCGACAGCGTCATCGGCAGAACGCGCGAGAGATTGCGCGAGCCGACCGGTTCGCCGGTCGCCAGGTAGGATTCGACGATCTGGCGCAGGATCGCGCGGGACCGATCGTTCAAAGCATCGAGAGTCGTCAGGCCTTCGGTCGACATGTGGCGCCTGGGGTTGGATGGACGGTCCGGCTCGCTGGACGGGCTTTGTCGTGCCGAGAGTAGTCAGCGGCCAAGCCGGCGGTCAAATTGGTTGTTGCATCGCGCAATTTCAAGCGCCGTATCAGGCCATCATGCCCTTTTGAAGTTGAACAGGCGGGCGCGCTCTTCTAGCTTGCGCCGCAGCCTGGCTGCCTGCTCAAGGCGGCCATTTTCGAAATTCTCTCCAGCGGTGATCCATGCGCCCTTCCAAACGCCAGCCCGACGAACTGCGCCGCGTTTCCATCGAACGCGCCGTCTCCATGCATGCGGAGGGCTCCTGCCTCATCAAATTCGGCAATACGCACGTCTTGTGCACTGCAAGCCTGGAAGAGCGTGTGCCGCCGTGGCTGAAGGGCCAGCAGCGCGGCTGGGTGACGGCGGAATACGCGATGCTGCCCCGGGCGACCAGCGAGCGGACGCGGCGCGAAGTCACGAAGGGCAGCCCGTCTGGGCGCACGCAGGAGATCCAGCGGCTGATCG
>CAZDNY010000305.1:0-4708 GCA_964506885.1 uncultured Hyphomicrobiaceae bacterium
GGCGTCGTCGCGCGCGTGATCGGCGGCGTCGTTTCCACAGCTCCGCCAGCATCCGCGGCGATCGCCTCCAGTGTCTCACCGGCTTTCAGGCGCTCGACCAGCTTGTCGGCGAAGGCGCGGATCTGGCGCGCACGCTCGTTCTGCTCGTAAAGCGCCTTGACCTCGTCTTTCACCTCTTCGAACGGGCGTTCCTTCGACGGTGTGGCCGCCATCACGTCGACCCAGGCAAAGCCGCCGTCGGCCAGTTCGATCGGATCCTGCTCGAGCCCGACCTGCCCCGCAAACCCAGCAGCGATGATGCGCTGGGCATCGGGCCGCTCGATGGCCGGCTTTCCGTCCGGTGTGTTGCCGTCGCCGTCGACGGCGGCGATGTCCAGGAAGGTGAGGCCGGTCTTCTCGGCGATGTCCTTGAGCGGCCGCCCGCCGGCGCGTCCGTCATCGACTTCGTCATGCACCTTGCCGATCTCGACGCGTGCCTTTTCTTCCGCAAGCTGGTCGATCACCTTCTGCTTGACCTCTTCGAACGTGCTGACCTTACCCGGTTCGATGTCGGTCACACGCAAAAGCACGGTAGAGAAGCGTCCCTCGACCGGATCGGAGACCTTGTCCTTCTCCAGTGCGAAGGTGGCATCGCGGATCTTGGCATCGTAGAGCTGCGACTTGGTCACCAGGCCGAGATCGATGTCGCTTTCCTTGGCACCAACGGCCTTGGCCGCGTCGACGAAGCTCTGACCGCCCTCGATAGCCTTCTTTGCAGCCTCTGCAGCGGCCTTGTCCGGAAATGCGATCTGCTGCACACGCCGCTTCTCCGGCGTATCGTAGCGGCTCTTTTCCTGCTCGTAGGCTGCCTTGGCTTCTTCGTCTGAGACCTGGACGCGCTTCTTGGCGTCGTCCATCGACAGCATCAGCACGGCGAGTTTGCGCGTTGGCTTGGTCGCGAACTGCGCCTTGTTGGCCTCGTAGGTCTCCTTCAGCTTGGCCTCGTCGGGAGCCTCGAACTTCACTGCCTTTTCCGGGTCGATGCGCACGTAGTCGAGAATGCGCGATTCCTCACGATAGGCGTGCAGCAGGTCCACCATCGCTTTGGGCACCACCACGGCATCGCTCAACGCGCCGGTGACCTGACGTCGCAATTCCTCTTGGCGCCGCAGATGCAGGAAGCCTGCCTCCGACAGATTGAGCTGGCGCATGACCTGTTCGACCGCCGCGCGTGAGTACTTGCCGTCCGGACCCTGGAAGGCGGGATCACGCTTGAGCCCCTCGGCGAGGGCCGCATCCGACAGGGCCAGGTTCAACTCACGCGCATGCGTGTCCACCGCGGCCCAGCCGATCAGCCGGTTCAGGACCTGCTGGTCGAGGCCGAAGGCGCGTGCCTGGTCCGCAGTGATGCGCCGGCCCGCGCGGTAGGACAGCGCGTTGAGTTCGTTCTGGAAGGCGCGCTGGTAATCATCGGCGGTGATTTCCACCTCTCCGACCTCGGCCAGGTTGGTGCGAGTGAACCCGGTAACCATGTCGCCGATGCCCCACACCGCGAAGCTGAGGATCAGGAGGGCCAACAGGAGTTTGACGACAATTCCCTGAGAACCGCGTCGCAAGGCTTCAAGCATGGAGACCGTCTTCCGCTTGTGTTGATGCGGCGGGAGCACAATGGGTTCCCCCGCTCCGATTCGCCGCACGCTGATTTGGCCGAAAACCCGGGATGCCGGGCCGGCCCTCGTGATATGACGCGCCATATGAAGCGCAGCCGGCAGGCGAAAGCAAGGGCGGCGGACCGGACCGGGGGCAATCGGCTTGGATTGCGCACACCCCGTGGGCGCGGTGTCCCGGTCCACGCGAGAACTTCCGCAGGCCGATGTTCGCCTCGTTCTGCGTCAGGTCATCCCGTTCTGGCAGCAGGGCGTGATCGTTCGACGCTGTCGCCATCGCCAAGGCCCGGCTGGGCCGGATCTTGCAAATTCGGCGCGGGCGCGCATTCGTGCCTGACCGCCATATCGTGACGTCATTTGGTAAAGACAAGGAGCCTCCGCCATGAGCGACACCCCCGCCATTCGCCCTCTCGTTGCCGGCAACTGGAAGATGCACGGCCTCAAGGTGGCGCTGGAGCAGGCGCTCAAGGTGCGCGATGCCGTCTCTGCAGCCGATTTCACGGCCGCCGCCGACGTCATGATCTGTCCGCCGGCCACGCTGGTGATGGTTCTGGCCGAACTGTCCGGCGAGGGCCGCTTGAGCGTCGGCGGCCAGGATTGCCACGTCGCCGTGCAGGGCGCCCACACCGGCGATATTTCCGCCGAGATGCTGAAAGACGCCGGCGCCAGCGCCGTGATCGTCGGCCATTCCGAGCGCCGCGCTGATCATGGCGAGATGGACCGCCACGTGCGCGCCAAGGCCGAAGCCGCCCACCGTGCGGGGCTGGTTGCCATCGTCTGCATCGGCGAAACCGCCGGCCAGCGCATGGCCGACCTCACCCTCGACGTAGTGCGCCGGCAACTCGAAGGTTCGGTGCCCGACGCCGCCACCGCCGCCAATACGGTCATCGCCTACGAGCCCGTCTGGGCGATCGGCACCGGCTTGACGCCGACCCCGGAGGATGTCGAGACCGTCCATGGCGCGATCCGCGTTGCCCTGGTCCAGCGGTTCGGAGAGGAGGGCGCCAAGATGCGCATTCTCTACGGCGGCTCGGTCAAGCCCGACAATGCCCGCGAACTGATGAGTATCGACAACGTCAATGGCGCTTTGGTCGGCGGCGCCAGCCTCAAAGCAGACGATTTCTTGAGAATTGTTGGCGCTTATGGCAACTGAGCACGGTTGAGGCAGTGTTTGCGGCCCGGAATTGACCGGGCCGTTCCGGCAGCGGAAGGATGCGCCTGCCGGAGGTCTCAGCGGCGGCCGACCGATACCCTTATTATTTGGGCAGGTGTCATTTGACGTCACGACGCGCAGTCCCGCTACCGATCGTCCTGCACCCTGCCGGCATCCGCCGCGCCAGGTGCGCGCTTATCGGCGCCGCGCTCGGCCTGGCGACGGTACCAGCCGTTTCAGCCGAGCCTCTGCCACAGGAGCGCTGCGAGGCGCTTGCTGCCGAGCTTTCCCTGCTGGAAGGCGGCGGCGCCGGCGAGAACATTCTCAAAGGCCCCGAATGGGCCAAGGCCAACCTCAAGCCCGAGCAGATCACCTATGTGCGCCGCCTGATTACGGTGCGCGAATTGTTGCTGTTCCGCTGCCGCTCTTACGAAGTTGTGCGCGATCCCCCGCCGCCCTCCATTGCGCCGGCCGCGGCACCGGTTCCCGGCCGCAAGCCGCAGCCGCCCAAGGCCGTCGCCAAGCCCTCGCCTGGGGCTGATGGCGTGCCGCCGCCTGTGCGGCCCGAGCGCCAGCAGGCCAAGGCGGACGGCACCGGCGAACCGGCCGCCGCCGACAAATCGAAGGCTGACGCGAAGCCGAAGCTGCGCGGTACGCTGCCTGCCGGAAAGAAAGCGGGCAACGACGTTCCCCCGCCCACCCGCAAGGCCAAACCCGCAGCACCGGCAGCCGATCGCGGCAATTAGCGCGTCCGCCGCAATCCCGGCTGCGCCTGCGCCATACCCGCCGCCGGGTGGCAATTGGGCACGCCCGGCCTGCTGGCGCTGGTCATACGCCTTGCAATCGTGTATGAGCCCCCCAATTCCGAATAATTCCGCGCTTGCAGGAGCCCTCGATGGCCACGGTAGTTCTTGTCGTCCACCTCATGATCGCCGCCGCGCTGGTCGGCATCGTCTTGATGCAGAAGTCCGAAGGCGGCGCGCTGGGCATGGGCGGCAGCGGCGGCGGCGGCGGCGGGTTCCTGACCGGGCGCGGCACCGCCAACCTGCTGACACGGACCACCGCAGCTCTTGCGGCGGCCTTTTTCATCACCTCCATCACGCTGACGATCATGGCCAACAAGCGCTCCGGCTGGACCAGGCCGCACCGGCCGCCCCCTCCCCGGCAGCACCGGCGGCGGGCGACAAGCCGGCCGAAGCGCCAGCCGAGGGCCGCGGCGGCATCCTCGACAAGCTGCAGGGCGGCGGCCCGCAGGTGCCGCGCTCCAACTGATTGCGCAAAACCGCGTCCGACACGTTCCAAAGCCCCGCGTGCGCCCGAGCCGCGGGGCTTTTGGCTGCCTGCACCGGTCCGTGCCAGGTCCGCGACAGCCGCTGTTTTCACCACTGCGCTGGCGCACATGCAACCGCAGGCGATACAGGCCGTCAGTGTCGCGGGTTGTGTCCCACACGGCGATGACACCAGCCTGCACTGGCGTATTGCTGGGCAGGCTGGCTGGTATCCAGTTGGCGGGTTCGGCGTCTGGCGCGGCGGGGCCGGTAGGCGCGACTTCCATAAAGTAGTTCAGCAGTTCCGGCGGGTTGACAGTGCCGGTCACGCTGACCTGGCCGCTGACGACATAAACCGGCGGTGGCCAGTCAATGCGGATCGTATCATCGGTCTGGGCGGCGAGCGGCAGCGCTAGCAGCAGCAGGCACAGTAGAATCAGGGCTTTGCGGGGCATCGAGTTCTCCTTCCTAGCCGCAGCTTCCCCGGCGCAGCGTGTAGCTGATGGAGCCGGTATTGTCAGCCGTGCTGGTTTCGGGTATCTGGTTCTGCGAGTCCAGCACGATATCGATGCGGTGCTGCTCCTCAAAGAACGTATCGACCGTGATCGGGATGATGGCGTCGAAAGACTGCCCTGGCCCCA
>CAZDNY010000306.1:0-4703 GCA_964506885.1 uncultured Hyphomicrobiaceae bacterium
TCGATCATCACACGAGCCTCGAGCTGCTCTAAGGGTGACGCAGACTGGGCGGCTTGAGCCACGCACGGCGAGATGGCGCCTGGCGACTGGAGGAAGAGAATGGCGACCGGAAATTCAGGGGCGACACGGACAAGTGCCGCGGATGTCTACGCGCACGAGGGTGAAGCGTCGGGACGGCGCATCCATCTGATCCGGTCCGGGACCAAGCCATCGGCGATCGCAGGCCTCACCTCCGGGCAGCAGCAATGGCTCGAGGACTGCGGCGGCGATATAGGCTCAGCCCGCAAGCAGACGCTGATCCCGTCTGCTGATGGCGGCATCGCCGGCGTCGCCCTGGGTGTCGGCAACGGCACCGCCGGCGATCCCTGTGGTCCCTCCGAATTGCTGGTTGGTCAGGTGGCGTCGTCCGCGCCGGCAGGAGACTATGCGTTGGCAAACGACCAGATCGACGCGACCCTGGCCGCAACCGCGTGGGGCCTGGGCGCCTACCGCTTCCGTCGCTACAAGACAGCCGGCAACCGCAACGCGTCGCCCCGCCTGGTCATGCCGGCAGGTGCGGATGCCAAGGCGGTCATCGATACCGTCGACGGCGTCTGGCTCGGGCGCGATCTGATCAACACACCCGCCTCGGATATGGGTCCTGACGAACTGGAGGCCGAAGCGCGTTCTCTGTCTGCACGCCACGGAGCGGCGATCGAGGTCATCGTCGGGGATGAACTTCTCGCCAGGAACTTTTCCATGATTCACGCGGTCGGTCGCGCCAGCACGCGCGCCCCGCGCCTGATCGACATCACGTGGGCAAAACCGGGCGGGCGTGCCGACGCGCCGCGCGTGACGCTGGTCGGCAAGGGCATCTGCTTCGACACCGGCGGCCTCGACATCAAGCCGGCCAGCGGCATGCTCTTGATGAAAAAAGACATGGGCGGTGCGGCCACGGTTTTGGCGCTCGCCCACATGATCATGGCGCAGGCGCTCGACGTACGTCTGCGTGTGCTGGTTCCTGCCGCCGAGAATTCGATCGACGGCAATGCATTCCGTCCCAGCGACATCCTGCACAGCCGCGCCGGCCAGACGGTCGAGGTTGGCAACACCGATGCCGAAGGCCGCCTGGTGCTGGCCGACGCCCTGTCACTGGCCGATGAGGAAACGCCCGACGTCTTGTTGTGCTTTGCAACGCTGACGGGCGCTTGCCGCGTCGCCCTCGGGCCGGATCTTCCCGGCCTGTTCACCAGCGACGATGCGCTGGCCTCCGAGATCATGGCCGCCGGCCTCGCTGTCGGCGATCCGCTCTGGCGCCTGCCGCTGTGGGCAGGATACGACCGCAACCTGGACAGCGACGTGGCCGACCTTTCAAACGTCTCCGACGGTCCCTTCGCCGGTGCCATCACGGCGGCGCTTTTCCTGAAGCGCTTCGTCAAGAATGCGCACAGTTTCGCTCATGTCGATCTGTTCGGCTGGCGCCCGTCCGCGCGCCCGCTCGGTCCCAAAGGCGGCGAGCCGCAATCGGCGCGCGCTATCTTCCGCGTCCTGCGAGGCTGGTACGGAGCCTGAGCTGATGTCGACTTCCGAACGTCTCGATCCCCGCCGCAATGCCTTTCGCCGTGATCTGGCGGCAGAGGCCTTGCGCGGGCGCGTCGCGGCGCAGCGCTATGTGGCCGGGGAGGAGCGTCAGGTCGTCCACTCGGCCGTACCCATGCGTTCGTTACCCGACGCCAAGGCACCTTTCGATACCGAACTTCTCTTCGGCGAGCGCGTCACGGTCTACGAGATCAGTGGCGGGTGGGCTTGGGTTCAAGCGGTGCGCGACCGGTATGTGGGCTATGTGCCCGCAGGCGCGCTGTCGCAAGGCGTGACGGCTCCGACCCACAAGGTGCGCGCGCTGGGCACTTTTCTCTACCCCGCGGCCGACATGAAGACGCCGCCTCTCATGCATCTGTCGATCGGTGCGGAGCTGACGCTGGCTGAGACGGGCGAAACCTTCTGCCGGCTCGAAAAGGGCGGTTACGTGGTCGCCCGCCATGTGACGGAGATCGACCGTTATCACCGCGATTTCGTCGAGGTTGCTGAGCGCTTCATCGGCACACCCTACCTGTGGGGCGGACGCACGCGCCTGGGTATAGACTGCTCCGGCCTCGTGCAGATTGCACTGCAGGCGGCCGGCCACGCCGCTCCGCGCGACAGTGACATGCAGCTCGCTGAATTGGGAGAACCCGTTGCCGTCCCATCCGACTTGGAGGGACTGCGACGGGGTGACCTCATTTTCTGGAAGGGCCACGTGGGTATCATGAGCGACGGTTTGATGCTGCTGCACGCCAACGCCCACCACATGGCGGTTGCCATCGAGACCCTGCCCGAGGCGGTTGAGCGGATTGCGCGCTCCGGCAGCGAGATACTTGCAGTAAGGCGGCTGCCCGAACGCGCGGCTTGAGGAGAAACACATGACGAGCGGCACCACGACGGAACCAGGCAGCAGACAGCCCGCCCCATTGACGCGCGCCGAGGTCGCAACGCTCTGGCAGGCGGAGAGGCGCGCCATGCGCCTTTATGTGGCGGCCCTCTCGGTGATGGCCGCGGGTTTCGGCGTCATTGCTTTTGCCGGCCTGGAAAGCGAATTGCGCTATGTCGTCCTCCTCGTTGCGCTGGCCCTTGTCGCGTTTGCCGTCTACGTGCAGCTCGCGATCCGCTGCCCGCGATGCTCCGCGCGCCTGGCGGTGCAGTCGCCGTTGCTGCTGCCCGATGCCTGCAAAAGCTGCGGCGTCTCGATCGCGCGTCCGCCGATCCTGGACGCCGAACTCGACGTGTGACCCCGCTGCCCGGGCGCAGCGATGCCCGCGCAGCGCCGTATATGCAGCACAGCAAAAAACCGATTGCTGACCTATTCACGGCCGCGAATTTCCGATCTAAGGCTCTGCTAGCAAAGACTTTCTTCAAACTTGCGGAGAGTTCGACTTTCGTCGATACTGAGCCCGCTTCGATCTGACGCAGTCAAATCGAACATCCGGTCGTCCCTGTTCGAGACCCAAGTCGCGCGCGATGCATCTTCAGTCTGCGCTAATCGCGATCCCCATGACTGCACGACGAGACTGCAGCGCGGCTCCGTCACATGACGGCGCTCGAACCGACAGCCGTTTTCCCAGACCGGGGATCTCAGGAGTGTACGGATGCGCCAGACTGGCATCGTGAAGTTTTTCAATACCCAGAAGGGGTATGGCTTCATCACCCCCGACGACGGTGGCAAGGACGTGTTCGTCCACGTCACGGCTGTCGAGCGCTCGGGGATTGGACCGTTGAACGAGGGCATGCGGATCTCTTTCGAAACCGAGCCTGACAAGCGCGGCAAGGGTCCCAAGGCCGTCGAACTGAAGCTCGAGGCCTGAGGCCAGCGGACCCCCGCGGTCTCGAGCTTTGCAGATCTGCCTCGGCCGCACACTGTACGTTGAGCGCGCCTTTGTCGTGCGCTTCCAGCGCACGCCTCGTTGCCGGCGCGCCGACCGCGGTCCGCAGTCGAGTATGGCAGCCGCGGGTCAGGGCCGGCGCGTTTCTGCGACGTGCCAGAGCCCGTCACCGGCCGGCAACATATGTCCCTAAATCATCGCATTGCGATCTGGCCTCGATGGTCTGCGGCAGGGGTTTGGGGCAGTCTCTCGCCATCTGCTGCCATGATGGGAGATATGCACGATGCTGCAGTCGAAATCCGCTCTTGCCATCGCCATTGTTGCCGCCGCCGCCCTGGTCGGATCGGTCACGGGCGCCGAGGCGAAGAAGTCTTGCGTTATGAAGGCCGCCGAAGGCACGGGCTCCGACGAGAAGTCCGCCAAGTTCCAGGTCGACGAGGCGCTTCTGCAGGCCGTCGACTGGGGCGCGTGGGCTGCCTGGATGGCGAACGGTACGACGCCGGGCTACGAGTTCGGCAAGCGCAAGTACAAGTGCAAGAAGGGCGGGCTCGGTGTGGTCTGTCGCGGACAGGCCAAGATCTGCAAGAAGTGATCGACGCGGGTTTGTGACACGAAGCCGTCGAAGGATGGGTACGGGAGGAGCACCCCGAAGTGGCGTGCTCCTTTGCCGTTTTGCCCGCCACGGGTCTATCCCCCTCATTGCGGGGTAGATTACGCCTGACGCTGCTGGGCAGGCGTGGCCGCCCGGCCACCTGTTGCCCAATAAGCGTGCGGCAAGCGTGTTGATTTCCATATTGCCGTTCTTCTTGCCGCAACTCGGTCCGATAATCAGCGCGCGCGCATGCACTGCGCGTTCAACCAGGAGATCAAGATCCATGTCGTTCGTCAGATCGTTTGCTGCTGCCGGTGTGTCCGCAGCAGCCCTGCTGGTCGTGACCGTCTCGTCGGCGCCAGTCGAAGCCAAGGGAAAATGCGTGCGGGCCGGCGGTGAAGGCTCCAACCTGCTTCCCGACGTCGCCAAGTTCATGGCCAATGCGGCGCTCAAGAATTCGATTGCTGCACACGGCTGGAAGCCCGCCGGCAAGATCAAGCAGACCTGCAAGTCCGACGGCATAATGACAACGTGCGTGTCCCGTCAGCGCGCGTGTCCGTGAGCGCTCTCCAGCCGCGATGAAGGCTGCCGGAAACGACAAAGTCCGCGCCCCTGCAATGAGGCGCGGACTTTTTTTGTGTGTCGACTCGTTTTCGTATGTCGATGAGTTATTGAGCCGCTGCCCGCGCCCGATGTCGGCCACGAAGAGCGGTAAG
>CAZDNY010000307.1:0-2720 GCA_964506885.1 uncultured Hyphomicrobiaceae bacterium
CGTCGACAACATCTTCCGCTTCACGCAGGCCGGTTCCGAGGTGTCCGCACTTCTGGGCCGCATCCCCTCGGCCGTGGGCTACCAGCCGACGCTGGCGACCGACATGGGCGCCCTGCAGGAGCGCATCACCTCGACGCAGAAGGGCTCGATCACCTCGGTGCAGGCGATCTACGTTCCGGCCGACGACTTGACCGACCCGGCGCCGGCGACCTCGTTCGCCCACTTGGATGCCACCACCGTGCTGTCGCGTGGCATCGCCGAAAAGGGCATCTATCCGGCTGTCGACCCGCTCGACTCGACGTCGCGCATGCTCGACCCGCGGATCGTCGGCGAGGAGCACTACACCGTCGCGCGGCGCGTGCAGGAAATTCTGCAGCGTTACAAGGCGCTCCAGGACATCATCGCAATTCTGGGCATGGACGAGCTTTCGGAAGAGGACAAGCTCACGGTGGCCCGCGCCCGCAAGATCGAGCGTTTCATGTCGCAGCCGTTCGACGTCGCCCAGGTCTTCACCGGTTCGCCCGGCGTGCAGGTGCCGCTGGCCGAGACGATCAAGGCTTTCAAGGGCTTGTGCGACGGCGACTACGACCACCTGCCGGAGCCGGCGTTCTACATGGTGGGCACGATCGAGGAAGCGATCGCCAAGGCCGAGAAACTGGCCGAAGCCGCTTAAGGCGGTTCGGCTCGTCGAAAAAGGGCGGTGGAAAAGCGCCGCCTCACCACGACGTCATCATTAGCTTAGTGCCAAATAACGACTCACGTGCTGGAGGAGGACACCATGGCTGATGAAATCGAAGAAGAGGTCGAGGACGTCGAGGACGCGGAAGGCGAGGGCGACGACGAGTTCGGCAGCTGCTGCACCGAACTCAAGGAGGCGATGAGCGGGGCGGAGTTCGAGCCGCTGATCGTGGTCGGCGAGGATGGCGTTCTCTACATGTCGGTCGGCCTGATCGATATCGAGGGCGAGGAGCCTGGAATGGTCGATCATCCGGTTTTCTTCTGTCCGTTCTGCGGCACGGAGCTGCAGACACGGGAAGACGTTCGCCAGGATGGCGACTCGATGAATTGAGGTGATGATCGGCACGGGTCAGCCGTGCCGATCGCTATCGCTGGCACCGTTCCAAGTGGCCTCATGTGGTCCGGGGCGTGCAGCGCGTAGAACAGGACGGCAGGGCAATGGCAGGTACGTTCAAGTTCGAGCTGGTCAGTCCGGAGCGCATTCTGCTGTCGGACGACATGACGGAAGAAGCGGTATTGCCGGGTGCGGAGGGCCAGTTCACGGTTCTGGCCGGACATGCGCCTGTCGTGTCGACGCTGTTGCCCGGTGTGATCCATGTGAAGCTGTCGACGTCGAGCAAGGGCATCTACATCAACGGCGGCTTTGTCGAGGTCAATCCGGAATCGGTGACGGTGCTGGCCGAGCATGCCTTCATCGTCGACGAAGCGGATCCGCGGCAGCTCGAAGACGCGCTCGCGAAGGCCGAAAAGGCGCTTGAGGAAACCAGGGAAGACGAAGCGTTGCGGCACCTGACGACCGCGATCGATCAGCTCAAGGGCCTGCAGCGCAAGAAGGCGGCCTAGAGAGCGGTGGCTGCATCCATAGCGTTAGCGACGATTTCAAGCGAGCCGGGCATCCAGATGTCCGGCTTTTTGCTTGCCAACGACGTTCTTGTGACCGGAGTAGGTTTTGCGTATGGCGCGATGGATCGCGTTCATGTCTCCTGGAAATGCAAACGCGATCTCTTCTTTTGGTTTCGAGCATGTTTTTCACGCCGAACCGCTGCGCACTTCGGCTAAACATGCCCTAGCGCGCGGCGATCAGATCGCGAAATGCCGTCAGGACGGAGCTATACATCTCGTGCTTCCAGGGGACGGCGAGGGCTGCTGCGCGGTCCGGTGCGGCCCAGGTCCAAGCCTCGAATTCCGGCTGCGATGGCGCGTTCTTGCGCAGACAAAATTCCGCATCGGTGCCGGTGAAGCGAACCGCGAACCAGAGCAGGCGCTGGCCCCTGTAGCGCCCTTTCAGGGCGATGCCGAGCATGTGGTCGGGCAATTCGAACGACAGCCAGCGGTCCAGTGCGGCCACGGGCTCGAACGAGCTGGCGCCAGTTTCCTCGCTGAGTTCGCGCAGCGCGCCGTCCAGTGGCAACTCGCCCGCCAGGAGGCCGCCCTGCGGCATCTGCCAGATGGGCTCGGCTGCGCCGTGCAGCCAGCGCGGGCGCCTGCGCCCCAGCCAGATCTCTCCACGCGCGTTGACAAGTACGATGCCGACGCCGTCGCGGACGGGCATGCTTTCGCGGGCCGGGGTGGCAAATTGGGCTGAAATGTTCATCGCGTAGGTCGTTGAAATCGGAGCGGGGGGATTTGGAAATCGGGGGACGCATCGCATCGAACGAATCAGAATCTGATCGTATCGCAAACGCATGACAGGCGTGTAACGTTCCGATCCTTGGCCGGCTGCGAGCGTGGCGAAGCGTGCACGACAGGCAACGGCGTCGGATCAGGTGGTCGGCTGCCGCGTCTTCGCTTCGCCAAGGGCCGCCGTGCATCCTCTAAAGTTCATAGTTTTGAATTCTGTGGGTGAAAATAACGAGCAGATGTTCCGATGTCTGCGCGCTGATATCCTCCGAGCAGTTCAGCCGGGGGGCAAAAATGATCACAACGTTTCGCTTGGCAGCGGCTCTTTCGGCTGCCGCGATCATGGCGGGGTGCGCGTCATC
>CAZDNY010000307.1:2820-4697 GCA_964506885.1 uncultured Hyphomicrobiaceae bacterium
TTTGAGCATGTTTTTCACGCCGAACCGCTCACACTTCGGCTCAACATGCTCCCTTTGGTTTGAGCATGTTTTTCACGCCGAACCGCTCACACTTCGGCTCAACATGCTCCCTTTGGTTTGAGCATGTTTTTCACGCCGAACGGCTCACACTTCGGCTAAACATGCTCCCTTTGGTTTGAGCATGTTCTTCGCGCCGAACCGCTCACACTTCGGCTCAACATGCTCCCTTTGATTTGAGCATGTTTTTCACGCCGAACCGCTCACACTTCAGCTAAACATGCTCTAGGCGTCCGCGGCAAGCGGGCCCAGTTCGTCCAGCACGGCGCGGTAGACCTCGCGCTTGAAGGGCACGATCAGGTCCATCAGCTCGGAGCGCCTGGCCCATCGCCACGCGTCGAATTCGATTTCGTGTTCGTCGGGCGAGATGTCGATTTCGGCATCGTCGCCGAGGAAGCGCATGGCGAACCATTTCTGGGTCTGGCCGCGATACTTGCCGCCCCACTTCTTGCCGATCAGTTCCTTGGGCAGGTCGTAGTCGAGCCATTGGGAATGTTCGCCGATGATCTCGGCGGAGCGGATGTGGGTTTCCTCGAACAACTCGCGGTGTGCGGCTGCGCGCGGGTCCTCGCCCTTGTCGATGCCGCCCTGCGGCATCTGCCACCACGTGCCGCCTTCAATCTTGTTCTTGGCGTCGGAACGGCGGCCAATCCAGATCAATCCGTCGCGGTTCAGGACCATGATGCCGACGCAGGGTCGGTAGGCGAGCTTGGCGATTTCGAGCTTGGTCATTGGCAATCAACCCAGGGCGTTGTGCGCGCGCTGCATGCGCTGATGTTGCCCCCTTATAGCGATCACGTAGCGGTAAAGAAACGTCTCAGCTCCGCGGCGACTTCGCTGGGGCGCTCTTCGGGAAGAAAGTGTCCGCAATCGAGCGAGCGGCCCTCGACATGAACGGCGTAGCGGCGCCAGACGGTCAGCACGTCATAGCTGCGTGCGACAAAGCCGTGGCCGCCCCAAAGCACCTGCAGTGGGCATGTGACCTTGCGGCCGGCGTCGCGATCGGCGCGATCATGGCAAAGATCGATCCCGGCCGCGGCGCGATAGTCTTCGCAGGCGGCGTGAATTGCCGAAGGTTCTGAAAACCAACGAATGTATTCGGCAATTGCCGCGGGGTCGAAGTCCGCGTCGGGCGCCGACCAGCGCTTGAGCTTTTCGCGCAGATACCAGGCGGGGTCTGCGCCGATCATGCGTTCTGGCAGGCCTGCGGGCTGGATCAGGAAGAACCAGTGGTAGTAGCCGGTGGCGAAGGCCTGGTCGGTGTGTTCGAACATGTGCAGTGTGGGAGCTATGTCCATGACGGACACGCGCGTGATGCGGGCGGGGTGATCGAGGGCCATGCGATGGGCGACGCGTGCGCCGCGGTCGTGGCCGGCAACGGCGAAACTGTCATGCCCGAGTTCTTGCATCAGCGCGACCATGTCGGCAGCCATTGCGCGCTTTGCATAGTTGGCGTGATCAGCCGTGCCGACCGGCTTGTCGGACTGGCCATAGCCGCGCAGGTCGGCGCAGACGACGTGAAACGAGCCGGCGAGCTGCGGGGCCACGGCGTGCCACATCACATGCGTCTGCGGGAAGCCATGCAGGAGCAGGAGCGGTGGCCCGCTGCCGGCGTGGGCGTAGTGAATCTTGACGGTTCCCGTCGTGGTGTGCGCCGTGTCGAAGCCTTCGATCGTCATGGGCTGCATTCTCCCGGGCCTTCTTCAGGCCGTGCGCTTGGAACCGGCAGCTTCGCCCGGGTGATTTGAGCCGACCGGCCGGCCGATGGCACGCGGCTGGCAAAGCAAAGCGGGCGCCTGTTGCCAGACGCCCGCCTATCT
>CAZDNY010000308.1:0-4683 GCA_964506885.1 uncultured Hyphomicrobiaceae bacterium
TTGCCGCCCACATGTTGAAATGGATCAAGGCTCAAGGAGGACTGGCGGTAATGGAGGCGAATGCCAGGCGTCGCAGCGATCTTGTGTATGCCGCGATCGACACCAGCGGCTTCTATAGCCGCACGGTCGCTGCATTTGACCGCTCGATGCTCAATGTCTGTTTTCGTACTCCGACATCCCGGCTGGACGAGCTATTTGTGAATCGAGCCGCTGAGGACGGATTGTTCGATCTTAAAGGCCATGCCGATGTCGGCGGCATAAGGGCCTCACTCTATAACGGCGCACAAACCGGTGCAGCCGAGGTGCTCACACAGTTCATGAAGCTTTTCGAAGCGAAGTGGGGCTAGTCAGAATTCAAGATGGCGGAGCCAACTCAAATGTTTCTGCCCTCCGAATGTGAATCAACCAAACAGCATAGCTCCAGCGCGCTGGCGAGACCCGCAACAGTATTTGGCATCAATTTCGCGAATAAATTGGGGCTCGCCGCTGGATTGGATCGCACCGGGCAGCGTGTTGGAGAACTGGCGACAACAGGGATTGGACACGTCGAGATCGGAACGCTTACGAATCCCGGCAAACTCGACATACGCTACCGTACACACCAGCGCCGGATGAGAGTTGGCATCAGCGTTGCCAGCAGCCGGCCTGGCCTCGACCAAGCCGTCATAGAGGATTACACGCGCCTCATTCGGGAGCTCCGCTCACACTCTGACTTTATCGTCGCCAATCTGAGTTCGCCAGATTACGCGCGACATGGCGACACACCCGTATTGGTCGGCTACTGGACGCCTTGAAGTTGGAGCATCATAAAGATGGCCACGCACCGTACATTCCACTGCTCATAAAAGTTACCGTACCCGAAGGAGCGGCACGGCTGCCCGAAGCCGTCAGTATCGCTGGCGACAAGATGCTCGACGCTGTTATAATTTCTTCGCCGTGTCTGCGATTGCTGGAGCGCGCGGCGCGCCTACTCAACAGCATCGCGGTGATCTCAGTTGGTGGGATCAGCACCGCGGAGGAAGCCAAAAAGCGCCTCAACGCCGGCGCGGCTTTGGTTCAAGTGCACTCGGCGTTCGCGCAGCGCGGTCGCACTGCCATCGCAGAATTGCTCAATGGTTGAACTCACAGCTCCACACCCACCTCACGCAGGACTGCATCCAAGTCGCCGAACCGAACCATACGCTTGTCGAATTTCACCAGACCCTCGGCATCCAGGTTCCGGACAAGTCGCGAAATCGATTCTGGCCGTGCCCCCACAAGTGAAGCCAATTCTGTTCGTTGGATCGGAAGCTCGAGAATGCAAGTGTCTGTCTTATCCCGGTAACCCAAACGCTCGTAAAAGATGAGTAATGTGTGCAAGAACCTAGACCTAAGGCTCAACGTCAAGCATTTCGCATAGTCGGACTCGGTCTTATCCAACTCGTCGAAGCAATGCCGCAGGAACCCTTCTCCAAGTCGAGGGCTGATCTCCAGCAGCCGTCTGAGATGGGCCCCCTCGACAAAGCACACAACGCAGTTGGTCAGCGCCTCTGCCGAGTTACGGTGGGCCGTCTTGCTCAATAGTGCACGATACCCGATCGTGACACCGTTTGTGCATAGCCTCAGCAGAGCTGAACCGCCCGCAGGTGTAATTCGGCGAATGCCAATGAGACCCGACTGAATGCAATAGACTCCGTCGGCATCGTCTCCCTGGTGAAAGAGGATGGATCCAGGCTCGAGCACGCGCGTGTGCTTCGCATCATCAACGAACTTCAATTCCTGATTGGACAGAAACTGCCATTCCGTCGTCCGACGCGACGAACAGTCAGCACACCCATGTATCGACTTGCGCATCATCACGTAACGCAGATTGGACAAACAATCGCAAACATGCCGCTGAAATCGGGGAGCGTCAACCACCCCAGCGCTCGGCAATTATCTGCGAAAGATGACCGGAGTTAAGGTCATCCGGTCTGTTTGCTATTCAAGTGGTCACAGAGGTACACCGGCTGTCGACAGGTATCTGAATGGCGAGTGACGAGAAAGCTGTTTTACGAGCTGCGCATAAGATGATCGATCGCTATGGCGAACATGCATTGGTCGAGGTCGACTTGCGAATCACTGAACTCAGACTACACGGCCAGCACCAAGCCGAGGAACTCTGGAGGGATATTCGCAACGCTGTGCGAATTCTTTCCGGCACACCCGAACGGGATGCCAAACACTGAGACACCGGTTCACCAACTCAATGACCAAAGCGCCGCAACCTGGTCCCGCAGCTCGCACGCATGGCTGGCCAGCAAAAGTCGCGACAATGCCAGCCTCTCAAAGTGCCTCCCAATGCGCGCCACCTCCGCTGTCATCCTCCGCTTTCTCTGTAGGATGACGCACCTCTAGGGCAAGAGTAGAACCCCGCGACGCCCTTCAGCTTGATTTTTGTTAACTCATTGGTGGCCGGGATTGGCAGTCTGGTCGAGCAACAAGGCTCGGCCAATGCGAAACATTCGTGACCACTCATATTCCCGACCTCTCATGCGGCGGTTGCTGACTGCTTTTGCCGCACTGCTGTTGCTCGTTACATCTAACGATCAGTCGATTGCGCAGTCTGCCCTGCTTAAGCGTTATCTTGGCGAGGTTCCCGCTGCTGAACTCGTCGAAGGGGCTGAATCTTACGGGCCGCTACGCGCTGACCTTCCCGTAGCGCCGATCATGAAAGGCGGCAAGCCAATAGGCTGGGCCTTCATCACATCCGATTTTGTGGGGACGACCGGGTATTCCGGCAAGCCAATCCATGTGTTGGCGGCAATCGGGAACGACGCGGTGCTAAAAGGCGTCAAGCTTGTCAAGCACTCCGAACCGATCGTGCTGATCGGAATTCCCGATGCAAAAGTGCAGGCATTGACGGCATCTTACGCGGGCCTCGATCTCAAGAAAGAGGCGGAAGCCGGCGGTTCCGCGCACGACCTCAACATCATCTCGGGTGCGACTGTCACGGTTATGGTAATCGACGACTCTATCGTGCGATCGGGGCTGAAGGTCGCGCGGGCGTTGGGCCTTGGCGGCTTGAGCAGCGAAATGGCAGACACTGGCCCCGCCACCACGATCAACCCTGATGCAAAAGCCGCGGAAGATTGGCTTTCGCTCGTTGGGAACGGCACTGTGCGGCGGCTTTCGCTTGACGTGGGCCAAGTCAATCAGGCGTTTGCGGCGATGCCCGACAAACGCGCTGCAGAGCGCGCAATTGACGGGCCACCCGAGAGCATATTTATCGACATGTACACAGCAATGGTGAGTCTGCCGGCGATCGGCAGTGTGCTGTTGGGGCCTCGTGAACAAAAGAACCTCGAGCAATGGATCAAGCCCGGCGATCACGCCATTTTCGTTGGCGGGCGCGGTATGTTCTCTTTCAAAGGCTCCGGTTACGTCCGCGGCGGTCTGTTCGACAGAATCCAACTCATCCAGAACGATATTTCGGTGCGCTTTCGCGACAAGGATCATCGTCGTCTCGGGCAGATCGCAAGCCCCGGCGCACCGCAGGGCTTTTCTGAGTTGGACCTTTTTCGCATCCCCGCGGCATCAGGCTTCGATCCAACGAAGCCCTGGCGACTTCAGCTTCTGGTTCAGCGCGAAGTCGGGCCGACCGAGCGCCTCTACACAACCTTTGACCTCAATTACGAGTTGCCCGACCCGTTCTTAATCAAACCCCCACTTCGGCAGACCATTGCGACGAACCCGATCGAAGGTGCCGACAAGGAAGCCGAACGTGCTGCCAAGGCGGCGCTTTGGCAGCGCATCTGGCGTGACCGCGCCTTGGAAATCGGGCTGCTGCTCGTCATGCTCACGATTTTGAGCGGCGCCTTCTTCTTCCAGATGGCGCTGACCCGTTCTGCCGAGAGGACCTTCTGGTTCCGCATGGCGTTCCTGACCGTGACGCTCGTATTTATCGGATGGTACGGCAACGCGCAGCTTTCAATCGTCAACTTGATGGCACTTCTGGGTTCGTTCCAGTCCGGCTTCACATGGGAGACTTTCCTGCTCGACCCCATGGTCTTCCTCCTGTGGTTCTCTGTCGCCGCGGCGCTCATCTTGTGGGGACGAGGCGCCTACTGCGGTTGGCTGTGCCCTTTCGGTGCCCTTCAGGAAATCACCAACCGCATTGCACGCTATTTAGGGGTCAAACAATGGGAGGTACCTTGGAACCTCAATGAGCGCTTGTCCGCCATCAAGTATCTTATTTTCCTCGGCCTGGCTGGCGTTGCACTGGCTTCCATCGACCGCGCCGAGCAAATCGCGGAGGTCGAGCCCTTCAAAACCGCAATCGTCTTGAAATTCAATCGCGCCTGGCCCTTCGTGCTTTATGCCTTGGTGCTACTTGGCGTCGGTCTCTTCGTCGAGCGTTTCTACTGCCGCTATCTCTGCCCGCTTGGCGCCGCACTCGCGATACCAGCACGCCTGAGAACCTTCGACTGGCTCAAACGCTATCGCGACTGCGGCAACCCCTGCAAAGTCTGCGCAAACGAGTGTCCCGTCGATGCCATCAATCCCATTGGCGAAATCAGCCCGAACGAGTGCATCAACTGCATGAACTGCCAAGTGCTCTACCAGTCGAAGACCAAGTGCCCCGCCATGATCAAGAAGCTCAAGAGGCAAGGTCTATTGCCGAAGAATGCCGAACCCATTGCTGCAGAGTGATCATCGAAACTG
>CAZDNY010000309.1:0-4673 GCA_964506885.1 uncultured Hyphomicrobiaceae bacterium
CCGCCATCACCCCACTCGAGGATCTTGCGGGTATATTCCCAATAGTCCTTGAGGGTTTCACCCTTGACGGCGAAGACCGGGATGCCGCGCGCGGCGATGGCGGCGGCAGCGTGGTCCTGGGTCGAATAGATGTTGCAGGAGGCCCAGCGGACGTCGGCGCCCAAAGCGGCCAGCGTCTCGATCAGCACAGCGGTCTGGATGGTCATGTGGAGCGAGCCGGCGATGCGCGCGCCTTTCAGGGGCTGGCTTGCGCCGTACTCTTCGCGTGTCGCCATCAGGCCCGGCATTTCGGTCTCGGCGATGGCGATCTCCTTGCGACCGAAGTCGGCCAGCGAGATGTCCTTGACGATGTAATCGGTGCTTGCGGTCATAAACAGAAATCCTCGTTGGGTGATGCGCGGATCGGCTCTATCGGCTCGCAGCGACGGGAGCATTTGGCCCGCACTCAAGCGAACATCGCGCCGCTGATGCATGCTCGATCCGGGCGCGTTCGGGCCGGCCGGTGAGCGGCTGGCGCCCGGGGGGTGCTATAGCGAAGGGAGCGCATGATCGCAACTACATATAAGCAACTCGTTATATCTGGAGCCGAATCGTGCGCCTGATCCGGATGAGCAAAACAACTGCAATTCCAGGTGCGTTTACTTGGGGTGTGCGTTGCTGTTCATGCTCAATATTCTATAAATGACGTAAAGCTGAGTTCTCTGCAGTCTTTCCAGGTAAGCTGGGGGATTGATATTTATCAATTCATCGGGTGACTTTGGTTTGCTGTGCCCACGGCGTGAAACCCCAAATTGGCCTGGGGCCGTTCTCTCAGCCACCTTCGACCATATCCTCGTCGAAGCCCAGTTCGATGAGCTGGACCAGGGCTGCCAGGGCTTCGGGGCCTTCCGGGCCTGTGGCGACGATATGGAGCATCGTGCCTGGACCAGCCGCCAACATCATCAGTCCCATGATCGAAGTGCCGCCAACGGTGTGATTGTCGCGCGTGACGGTGACGTGGGCGTCGAACTGTTCGGCGCATTTGACGAACTTCGCCGAAGCGCGGGCGTGCAGTCCTTTGCGGTTCTTGATGGTGACGATGGCTTCTGGGCGGTCGGAGGAGTCGATTTCCGGCATCGGCGTGTATTTGTTGTCGTAGCTGCGTCTGGCAGATGGGCGAGGTGCCTGTCATCCAAGTTTCCGCCTCAGCCGTCGCCCGTCAACTGCTGTCCAGCGACCTTGATGTATTTGCGCCCGGCGTCACGGGCGATGGCGACGGCCTCACTGAGGGGGGCTTCGCTGCGAACGGTCGCCAGCTTCACCAGTATGGGCAGGTTGATGCCCGCTATAACCTCGACATTGGCTTCGTCGAGGATCGAGATCGCGAGATTGGCAGGTGTGCCGCCGAACATGTCGGTGAGCAGGATCACGCCCTGACCCTGGTCGGTGCGTCCGACGGCTTCCAGGATCTCCCGGCGACGGGCGACCATGTCGTCTTCGGGGCCGATGGAGATGGTTTCAAGGCGCTCTTGCGGGCCGACGATGTGCTCGAGGGCTGCGCGGAATTCACGCGCGAGTCCGCCGTGGGTGACGATAACCAAGCCGATCATGAGAGCATCCTGCCCGATGAAAACTCGGCCGGCACGGGGCGGGGCGCACTGGATTGCCGATAAGTCATGATGCCGTGCCGATCGAAATATCTCGCGCCTCAGGCAGGTGCCGTCGCTGCCGAATGCGCAAGGTGGCAACTGTTCGGCTGGCATGCAAGAGGGTTTTGCACCGTGTCGTCCTGATCCTGATCGACGGCCGGCTTGCGACCGACGCGGATCAGGAGGATGCCGCCGAAAGCGCCTCGCGCAGAGCAAGTGCCGCTTTTATGGGGGCGCTTGATTCGAACGGAAACAGGCGAATCGACGGAATGGCGATGCCCGCCAGGCTCAGTGTTTCGCGTTCGGGCAGGCGTTCTATGGTTTCGGCGGGGGAAAGCTGCACGATAAGCCTGACGGCGGCCTGTGTTGTGCTGGCGAGCGGTACGATGCCAAGGCCGCGGACCTCGATGCGGCCGGCAATCGTGGCAGGAGCGCGGGCGACGACGTTTGCGCCGCAGCGTGTGAGCAGGAGCTGGTCGTCGCCGACAAGCTCGAATGGCGCAAGACCCAGACCCGATGCCGGCCAGGCAATCAGTCGCAATGCCAAGTCGGATTTTCCCGATCCTGACGGGCCTGTAATCAACATGGCGCTGCCGGCGCTTTCGACGGCCGTTGCATGAACCAGCACGTCGTCGGAGGGCATGTCAGGCTCCCTTGCGACGCGGCAGTGCACCGGGCAGACGAACGATGAAGCGGGCGCCGAGGCGTTCGGAAGACCGATCGCCGGGTACGCGGTAGCGGTTTTCGGCGCGGATGGTGCCGCCGTAGGCGGTCACGATTTCGCGGGAGATGTTGAGGCCGAGACCGGAATTGTTGCCGCGGCTGCTGATGGCCGTGGGCCGGTAGGTCCAAAAACGTGCAAACACCTTTTCAAGGTTTTCCTCGTCGATGCCGGGGCCCTCGTCGTCGACGCGTAACTCGACGTCGGCACCGTCACGCATCACGGAGATGACCACCTTGCTTCCCTCGGGTGAGAACGAGAGGGCATTGTCGACGAGATTGGTGACGACCTGGGCGATGCGGCTGTCATTGCCGTAAATCGTCAAGGTGTCGTGCGCGGTCGCCGGAGGTACCTTGAGCTGCAACTCGACGCCGAGGCTTGCCGCCTTGTCCTTGAAGATCGTCGAGGTGACGTTGTCGAGCAGTTCGACGAAGGGGACGGGCTCACGCTGTTGGCGGGCCAACTCGGCATCGAGTCTGGAGGCGCTGGAGATCTCCGTGATCATCTTGTTGAGGCGCTTGAGCTCAAGCTGAATCTGCTCGATGAGCTGGCTGCGCTGTTCGTCTGTCTTGGCGTATCCCAGCGATTCGGCCGTCGAGCGCGCCGCCGTCAGCGGGTTCTTCAACTCATGGGCGATGTCGGCGGCAAAGCGATCGCTCGCCTCAAGGCGGCGGAACAGGGCCGCCGTCATCTTGGAGAAGGCCTGGGCGAGCTGGCCCACTTCGTCGCGCCGGTCTGACAACTCCGGCAGCTCGTGGCGGGCGTTGATGTCGTTGGAGACCACCTCGGCGGTGTCGGCGAGGTTGCGGATGGGGCCGGCCACGGTGCGGGCGAGGAAGAACGACGTCGTTACTGTTGCGATCAGGGCAACCAGTGCCATCAAGAGCACCTTGTTGCGGTCCTCTGCGGCGATCTCGTCGATCTCGCCGGGGCGCGTGGAGAGCAGGAGGACGCCGTGCACGGCCTTCATGCGCTGGATCGGTACTGCCATGGAGACGATCTGTTTGAAATCCTCCGACAGCAGCAGCATGGTCGTGGGGGTGCCGCCGGCCATGGCGATGCGCACCTCGGGGTAGTTGGTGCCAAGTCCGCTGTCGATCTCGCGATAAACGGGCAGCTTCTTGTCGAGGAACCAGCGCGTCATCCTGGTCCAGAAATTCTTGGTCTTGACGCGGCCGTTGCCGTCCTGCGCATCGCTCCTGGCGTCCTTCTCGGCCTGGAGGATGGCGCCGCGATGCAAGAGCTTGTCGCTGTCGACGATGAGTGTGCCGTCGCGGGCATAGATGCGCGCGCGCGTGTTGGTCGGCTGGATCAGACGGCGCAGGATGGGTGCAACCCGCTCGGGCCGGATCGACAGTTCCAGCGCTGCGAAGCCGTCGTCGCGGAACGGGATACGGGCGTCCGCCGTTTCGGGCAGCTTGGTCGGATCGAGTGTCAGGCGTTCGGTTTCGACCTTGGCGTCGCCGGCGATGGCGGCGGCGATGATCTCGCCCTGGATGCGCAGGGATTCGCGCTTGGCGTCGATCAGCCAGCCTCGCGAACTCGACATATAGAGAATGCCGACGCTGAAGATGAAGAGGCCGATGAGGTTCGACAGAAGGATGCGGCGCAGGAGCGAGCCTGTGACGAACCGGGGAATCGGTTGATTGCGCCACCACCGGCGGACCGCCGGCCACATACTGGCGCGCGGTTCGGACGGGCCGACCTCAATCGGTGCGTGGGATCGCTCAGTGCCGAATGCCATGGCTCCTCCAGCGAATGCCAGCGGCCCTACTCATGATGCCGCCGGCTCGCACCGGAAACGCGAAAACCCGCGACGGCACCGGTTGGGCCGTTGCCGCTGCGACCGGGTGCTCAGGCTTCCTTGAAGCGGTAGCCGACGCCGTAAAGCGTCTCGATGACGTCGAAGTCTTCATCGACGATCTTGAATTTCTTGCGCAGGCGCTTGATGTGGCTGTCGATGGTGCGGTCGTCGACGTAAACCTGATCATCGTAGGCGGCATCCATGAGCGCGTCGCGCGTCTTGACGACGCCCGGTCGCTGCGCCAACGCCTGGAGAATCAGAAACTCCGTGACGGTCAACGTGACCGGCTTGCTGTCCCAATGGCAGGTGTGGCGCTCGGGATCAAGCTTGAGCTTGCCGCGTTCCAGAACCCGTGCGGCTTCGGTCACGGGCGCCTGGCCGTCCTTGGGCGTCAGGCGGCGCAGGATGGTGCGCACGCGCTCGACGACAAGACGCTGGGAGAACGGCTTGGCGATATAATCGTCTGCGCCCATCTTGAGGCCGAACAGCTCGTCGATTTCCTCGTCCTTGGAGGTCAGGA
>CAZDNY010000310.1:0-4669 GCA_964506885.1 uncultured Hyphomicrobiaceae bacterium
CAAGCTGCTCGCGCTCTTCCGCATGAAGCTCGTTGACGATCAGCGCATCGCCCTCCCGCAGCAATCGGCGCGCAATGAGCGGACTGCCCGGATACCGCACAAGCCGCCGCTCACCGTCAGCCGGCGCGCCAAAATCACTCTCCAGCACATCGAGATACGGCTTGAGCACGCTGAGCGCCGCGTCGGGCAGCTTTTCCCGGGATTCCACAAGACGCCCGACACCGGCGCGCCACTCGCCGGTCTTCTCAGCTGCAATGCTGCCCAGATCGTAAAGACCGGCACCAGCATGCGTGTCGATGACGCGAAACGGCGCTGCCTTCTTGCGCATATGATTGATCACGCACGTCAGCACGAGGTGTTTGAGCACATCGGCGAAATTTCCGGCATGAAAGGCGTGGCGATAGTTCATGCAAGCCAGCTCAGGCCTTCTTCTCCCAGCGCCCGTTGGCGGCCTGCTGCCAATACGTCACCTGGCATCCCGCCTTCTTGGCCGCCGACCATTGTTCGCGCGCCGTCTGTACGGCTTCGGGATCATTGCCGTCGAACAGATAGACGAGCCGCACGTACCCTTCAAACGTCTCAGCACGCGCACCATCCACGAAGAACCGCACCTTCGCGCCGTTCGGCGTGTCCCCGCTCGTCGTCAGGTAGATCGGCTGATGCTCGCTCATTCCGTCCTTGCGCGTGCCGTGCGCGAGAAAGCTGTCCTCGCGATACGTCCAAAGCGTCAGATCGAGTGCATCGAGACGCTCTTGCGAGCCCGACTGGACCACCGCGCGCCAGCCGCGCTCGATCGTCTTTTCCAGCAGACTGGGCAGCACGCCTTCCAGCGGCTGGCGCTCCAGATGATAGAAGAGAACCTCGGCCGTCTCGCTCGCCACGAATGGTTGACCTTTCGCTAACTTCGCGCCTCAGCGACTGCCGCACGGCATGCGCAACAGCCTCGCGGAACGCTCCGATGGACAAGCCGGGCTTGCATCGCTGCAAACAACACCCTATATCCCGCAGTCCGGAGCGGCGCCATACCTATGGGTGACGCCCGTGCGGGCGGTGAGCGTTGTGGCCTCTTCGGGTTCGCTGTGACGCTCCCGCCCGCTGCGATTCCGCAAGCCTTGCTCCGCTACATCACCACATCTCGAAACGAAAAAGGCGATTGCCGAAATGTGGCAATCGCCCTCCTTCGTCTTTGATGCACTGCGCCGCGCGATCCTTGATCGGAAACCACAAAGCCAGCACCCGCAAGACCGGCTCCAAGAGTTCGGCAGCCTCACTTCAAAAGGCTGCGCGGCACTTCGCCGGCATCGACCAGTGCCCGGATGCAGCGCTTGGAGATCCGCTTGCCCGCCGCCTGCATGCAGCGGCGGATTTCTGTCCCGTAAAGCGAATAGCCCGGACAGAAGCGGTTGTAGTCGCCCTTGCAGGAGCGGCGCACCCGCGCCGAATAAGGCCCGCTCTTGGCCGCCTCGGCGCCGCTTGTGCGCGCCACCGTGTCCGCGGCGAAAACGGCAGTCGTAGCGGCAAGCACCACCAGGCCTGTACGAACAGCTTTTTTCATCAGCTCAACAATCCTTCGTTGGAGATGGATCTTCCCGGTCCGTCCCAGTTCTTTTGCGGCTACTTAGGCCCACATTGTGGCTTAGGCTAGTGCGACATGTCACCCCTGCGGCCAGCAAGCCCGGCGCATCTTGGCTAAGGGTTAAGATTTGCGGGATTTTCCGCGACCGGCCCGGCTCGCATAGGGGTTCTCCCCCTTCTTAAGGCTGAGCCGTATCGGCACCCCGGGCAGCCCGAACACGGTGCGCAGGCTGTTGGTGAGATAACGCACATACGAACGCGGCAGCTCGCCCGGTCGTGAACAGAACGCAACGAACGTCGGCGGGCGCGTCGACACTTGTGTCATGTAGCGCAAGCGGATCCGCCGTCCGGCCACCGCTGGCGGTGCATGCCGTGCGACCGCCTCTTGCAGCCAGCGATTGAGGTCCGGTGTCGGTACGCGTTTGTTCCATGTCTCATGCGCACTGACGATCGCCTCCATCAGTCGGTCGAGTCCCTTCTCGCCCAGCGCCGAGATCGTCACCAGCGGAACGCCGGGCACTTGCGAGAGCTTCTCCGCCACAATCTCGCGCAGGTCCTTCAACAGCTTCTGCTTCTCGGCGACAAGGTCCCACTTGTTCACCGCCACGACGATCGCCCGGCCTTCCGAAGCAATCATATCGCCAATTGTCAGGTCCTGGTGCTCGAAAGGACGCTCCGCATCGATCAGCAGCACCACGACCTCCGCAAACCGTAGCGCGCGCACCGTATCGCTGGCTGACAGCTTTTCTGCCAGCTCTCCGATCCTCGCCTTGCGCCGCAGGCCGGCCGTGTCGAACAACAAGAACTTGCGCTCGTTCCAGCTCAGTTCGCTGGAAATGGTATCCCGCGTCAGGCCCGGTTCAGGCCCGGTGATCATTCGCTCTTCTTCGAGCAGCGCGTTGACCAGCGTCGACTTACCGACGTTGGGCCGCCCGACGATGGCGACGCGGATCGGCTGCGTGCGCTTGGGCGTGACGTCGTCGCCTTGTGCAACGTCCGCCTCGCCCTTGCGCCGGCCGCCCTTGCGCAGCGTCTGCGACAGCGCCAGCCCCAGTGCCTCCAGGATATCGACGACCAGATCGCCGACACCTTCGCCATGCTCCGCCGAAATCGCCACTGGTTCGCCGAACCCCAAGGCGAACGCGTCGTAAAAGCCGCTGTCGCCCGCGCGCCCTTCGGCTTTGTTCGCGACCAGGATCACCGGCTTGCCCGAGGCGCGCACCACCCGCGCAAAGGCCTCGTCCGCTGCCGTCACGCCCTCGCGGGCATCGATCACGAAAAGTGCCAGATCAGCCGAAGCCACGGCCGCTTCCGATTGCTGGCGCATGCGCGCGGCAATCGTACCCGGCCCCGCTTCCTCCAGGCCTGCGGTGTCGACCAGCTTGATCTTGTGCTCGCCGAGCTCCGCCTCGCCCTCGCGCCGGTCGCGCGTCAGCCCTGGCATATCGGAAACGAGCGCTGTCCGGCGGCCGGTCAGGCGATTGAACAGGGTCGACTTGCCGACATTGGGTCGGCCGACGATGGCAACTATGGGGAGGGCGGACATGGCAGCCGGGCATCGCTTACAGGAAAATAGGTCGGTGCACCGCGGCAATCGCGATGCAAGGCGCGCTTATGCCTGAAAGCTGCAGACTTGGAAACCTCGCACCGCGCAAGGCAAAGGCCCGGGGGCTGCGACATCGCCGCGTTGCTCCCGCCAGACGCCGAACAAACGAGGTTAATTGAGCGCGATCAGCTTGGCACTGTCGGTCAGGACATACATGCGCCGCTTGGCAACCACCGGCGACACGAACACCGTCTCGCCGAGGCTTTGCTGCGAGGCGACCCGGCCGCTCATGGCGTCGACCCCCACGAGTTGCCCCTTGGCCGAAACCAGCCACAGCTTTCCGCCCGCCAGAACAGGACCCGCCCAGGTCTTCGCGCCCGGCAGCTGCACGGTCCACTGCACCGTTCCCTGCTCGCGCGAAACCGCCATCAGCTGGCCGGACGTATCGACGACGAACACACTGCCACCAGCGACCCAGGGCGTCTGCGTGCTGGCGACGTTCAGCGACCACAGCCGCTCACCCGTCCCGATCTGGGTTGCTACCATGCGTCCCGAATGGCCGACCGCGAACACAACACCGTTATCGATCGCCGGACGCGCAGCATCCGACATGCTGGTGAGCTGCGAGGAGGTGCGCGAACGCGCCAGGTTCTCCGACCAGACCGCCGTGCCGTCTGCCACCTTCAAGGCCAGCACGTCGCCGGACGGATAGGGCACAACCACCACGTCACCCGAAACTGCTGGAGACACACTCATCACGAGGCTCGCCTGCTGCGGCAGGCCGCGCACGGTCCACAGCTCCGATCCGTCGATACCCGAAAGACAATAGAAGCGCCCATCCACGGTAATCACGAAGACGCGGTCGCCGAACGCCGTCGGTGCTGCGCGCACGGGCACACCCAGATTGCGCTCCCACAGCTTCTTGCCGCTCTGCGGATCGAGCGCCACGACATTGCCGAAGCCGCTTGCCCCATAGAGGCGGCCACCATCGGCCGCAAGCCCGCCGCCGTAGCCGCCCCCCGCGCTGCCACCACCTAAGGAGAAGAACCCGCTGCCTGATGACAGTTCCCGCTCCGGCACGAGCGACGCGCGCCAAACACGCGAGCCACCGGACGCCGAGAATGCCGAGACCGTCCCGGCGGCATCGAGCGTATAGACCCGCTCGCCATAAACGATCGGGCTCGCTGTCACGCGACCGACCTTGCCTGACCCCGAGCCGGCGTCCGCACTCCACGACTGGCGAACCGCTGCGCCCAGCGCCAGATGGCCCGGAGCGTTGGTCGCCTCGCCGCCGGGCTGCGCCCAGGCATCGTTTTCATGCTCGGCCACGAGCACGATCGGCTGATCCGCCGCGGCCAGCTCACCGGCCACTTTTTCCGCCGCCGGCATGATGGGAATGCGCTTGCCCGGCAGGCGCTCTTCCTTCTCCTTGAACGGATTGAGATCGGAGACTTTCGGAAGGCTCGGCAGCCCGCCCGAGCAGCCGGTCACGAGGACGGCTGTGAGGACGGCGAAGGAAACCGGCGCCAGCCGTTTCAGGATGCCCAT
>CAZDNY010000311.1:0-4647 GCA_964506885.1 uncultured Hyphomicrobiaceae bacterium
CGGGTTCATGTAGAGATCGTTCTCCTGCCGCTCGATCGTCGCCTCGACGCGTCCGTCGCGGATATCGCGGTAGAGCGCCTTGATGTGCCGGCGGCATGAACCGTTGAACAGGATCATACCCGCCAGCAGCTTCATCACGTTCAACAGGCGCTTGTCGGCGATGTCGTCTTTCAGGTAGCCGGTCCAGTAGCCCCCCAGCGTGATGACGCGCCCGTCGAGGTGGCCGACCACCTCGTCCTTCTGGTTGTAGAGCGTGTAGTCGCCACCCCAGTTGATGACGTCGCGACGCAGGATATAGAAGTCCGGGTTGCCCTGGTCGTCGATCAGGAAGAACGAGAAATATTCCGGCAGCAGCGGCCACTTGTTGGCCGAGCGTTCGACGTAGACGACGTAGTTGTCGCCGCTGGTGTTGATCGAGTAGGTCGTCACCGGCAGCCCGCGCGCACCGAACGTCTGCGCTAAGGAGCGCGCCAGCATCAGGTCCATGGTCGCGCGCCAGTTGAGCGTGTCGGAAAACAGCTTCATCACCAGGCGGCGGTCGGTGCCTTCCTTCTCCTTCCAAAGGTCTTCGCGATAGGACAGCAAGCCGGTGCGCTCGCCGTCCTCGATGATCTCGGCGAACACGTCCATGTCCTTGGAGAACTGGCGCGACTTGGCGCGGTTGCGCGAGTGCTTGTAGATGCCGAACTCGACCGAGTTGAAGTTCGTCACCCACACGTTGACGACGAACTTGCTCCACCCGTCCTGCGACTTCGATGCCTTCGCGATGCGCTTTTCCTTGCGCGTGGACGTCTTCGGCGCGGACGGCTCCTTCACCCCGGCGCGCTCATAGACCTCCGAGCGCGCTTCACGCGCGGCCTCGTTGGCGGCGGCATCGGCTTCGCGGGTGAGAGCGGCGGCACTGGCAGCCATGGCAGTCTCCTCGGTAGCTCGGATACATCGCGCATGTTCAGCCAAGCCACGAGGGCGGTACGGCATAAGGGACATGCGCAAACGACGGACGCTTACGAACGAGACGCGAAAAATGGGTGATTCAGGCTGGAAATCGGACGCGAATCACTCCGGCCAGGGTAGCACTGGCACCCACAGCCCCAAGGCCCCTCCCCCGGTTTCATCTGGAAAACTCTGTTGTTCCCGGGCGGTTATAGGTCAGATTCCGGCGTCTGCCACGATCCCTGGTCACCTTCCCCCGAAAATCGCTGATCCCACCCGCACATGAGACGCGCCGAACTCGACCGCGGTCTCGAAGTCGTCGCTCATCCCCATCGATAGCCCGGCAACACCGGCCTCGCGCGCCAGCTTCGCCAGGAACGCGAAATGCACCGCCGGCTCCTCATCGACCGGCGGAATGCACATCAGCCCGGCGATATCGAGCCCCAGCTCCTCCCGGCACATCTTGACGAACGCCACCGCATCAAGTGGGCCAACACCCGCCTTCTGCGGTTCCTCGCCCGTGTTGACCTGCACGAAAAGCTGCAGCGCCCTACCCTGCTTTTTCATCTCAGCCGCCACCGCGCGAGCAATTTTCTCCCTGTCGATGGAATGGATCGCATCGAACAGCGCCACCGCCTCTTTGGCCTTGTTGGACTGCAGCGGCCCGATCAGATGGAGAATAATTCCGGGATTTTCCTCCCGAAGCGCCGGCCACTTCGCTTGCGCCTCCTGCACCCGGTTCTCGCCGAAATGCCGCTGCCCCGCCGCGATCACCGGCCGGATCGCGTCCGCCTCGAACGTCTTCGACACGGCAATCAGTGTCACGGACCCGGGATCACGGCCCTGGCCCTTCGCTGCCGCCGCAATCCGCTGCTGAATGTCCGCAAGCCGCTCTGCCGCATCACTCATCGCCAAACTGGTCCTTCCATCGCCGCATGACACCCTCCCCACCTTGACCCATAAGGGCCTTTCGGGCTCATTACGCCGCCAAACACCGCTTCCTCAAGCACACGCGGCACGAGGCCGCTGCAAAAGCCTTCAGAAGAGCACCCATGGCCAAAGAACGCTACAACGCACCCGCGCGCGAAAAACACTGGCAGGCCGTCTGGGAGTCGGGCCAGGCAAGCCGCGCCGGCGCCGCCGACGAGAAAAAAGGGCCCAAGTGCTACGTGCTGGAGATGTTCCCCTATCCGTCGGGGCGCATCCACATGGGCCACGTGCGCAACTACACCATGGGCGACGTCTTCGCGCGCTACAAGTCGGCCAAGGGCTTCAACGTGCTCCACCCGATGGGCTGGGACGCCTTCGGCATGCCCGCCGAGAACGCCGCCATCGAGCGCAAGACCCACCCCGGCACCTGGACCTACGCCAACATCGACGCCATGAAGGCGCAGTTGAAGTCGCTCGGCTTCGCGCTCGACTGGGACCGCGAGATCGCCACCTGCTCGCCCGACTACTACCGCCACCAGCAGAAGCTGTTTCTCGACCTGCTCGCAAAGGGCCTCGCCTACCGCAAGTCGGCCAAGGTCAACTGGGACCCCGTCGACATGACCGTGCTCGCCAACGAGCAGGTGATCGACGGCCGCGGCTGGCGCTCGGGCGCGCTTGTCGAGCAGCGCGAACTGACCCAGTGGTTCTTCAAGATCACCCACTACGCCGAGGAACTTCTCGACGCGCTCTCCACGCTCGACAAGTGGCCCGAGAAAGTGCGCCTGATGCAGGCCAACTGGATCGGCCGCTCCGAAGGTCTGCTGGTCCGCTGGGCACTTCAAGAAGGCACCGCCCCGCAAGGCCATACCGAGCTGCAGGTCTACACCACGCGCCCCGACACGCTGTTCGGCGCCTCCTTCATGGCGGTTGCCGCAGACCATCCGCTGGCCAGGGCCGCCGCTTCGAGCAATCCCGACCTCGCGGAATTCTGCGAGGAATGCCGCCGCATGGGCACCTCCGTCGCCGACCTGGAAACCGCGGAGAAAAAAGGCTTCGACACCGGTATCCGCGCGGTCCACCCGCTCGACCCCGACTGGACGCTCCCCGTCTACGTCGCCAACTTCGTGCTGATGGAGTACGGCACCGGCGCTATTTTCGCATGTCCCTCCGGCGACCAGCGCGACCTCGACTTTGCCCGCAAATATAATCTCCCCGTCGTGCCCGTCATTCTGCCGCCGGGCGCCGACAAGGAGACCTTCGAGATTGGCACCGAGGCCTACGACGGCGACGGCACCATGATCAATTCGCGTTTCCTCGACGGCCTCGACACCAAGGCCGCATTCGAGGAGGTGGCAAACCGCCTTGAGAAGGCAAAGCTCGGCGGCAAGCCCGTCGGTGAACGCAAGGTCAACTTCCGCCTGCGCGACTGGGGCATCTCGCGCCAGCGCTACTGGGGCTGCCCGATCCCCATCATTCATTGCGAGAGCTGCGGCGTCGTCCCGGTTCCTGAAAAAGACCTGCCGGTGAAGCTCCCCGACGATGCCTCGTTCGACAAGCCCGGCAACCCGCTCGAACGCCACCCGACCTGGAAGCACGTCGACTGCCCGACCTGCGGCAAGCCTGCACGCCGCGAGACCGACACCATGGACACCTTCGTCGATTCGTCCTGGTACTATGCGCGCTTTACCAACCCGCACGCCGACGTGCCCATCGATAAGGATGCGGTCGCCTACTGGCTTCCCGTCGATCAGTACATCGGCGGCATTGAGCACGCGATTTTGCACCTGCTCTATTCGCGCTTTTTCTTCCGCGCCATTTCCGATGCCGGCCATGCCGCCAAGAACCTGCGCGAGCCGTTCGCAGCCCTTTTCACGCAAGGCATGGTCACGCACGAGACCTACTTCAAGCGCGATGCCGACAACAAACCGGTCTGGTTCGAGCCCGACAAGGTGAAGATCGAAGGGGAAGGACCCGCACGCACCGCGCAGCTCGCACAAACCGGCGAACCGGTCCAGATCGGCGACATCGTCAAGATGTCGAAGTCGAAGAAGAACGTCGTCGATCCCGACGACATCATCGCCCATTACGGTGCTGACTGCGCCCGCTGGTTCATGCTGTCCGACTCGCCCCCAGAACGCGACGTGCAATGGACCGACGAGGGCATCGCCGCCGCCGGCCGCTTCATCCAGCGCATCTGGCGCATCATCGACGACCTGGCCGACCGCGCCGCGCCACCCGGCACACCGCAACCTGCAGACTTTGGCCCCGATGCAGCACAACTGCGCAAGGTCGTGCACAAGACGCTCGACAGCGTCGGCCGCAACATCGAAGGACTGCGCTTCAACGTCGCCGTGGCGGGCCTGTACGAGGCGACCAACGCCATTCAGCAGGCGGCGTCGAAGTCCACCGACGGCATGGATTGGGCGCTCCGCGAGGCCGCCGAGCTGCTCGTTCAGATGTTCGCCCCGATGATGCCGCACTTGGCCGAAGAATGCTGGGCGCGGCTCGGTTACAACACCCTCGTCTCCAATCAGCCCTGGCCCGCCGCCGATCCGGGCTTGCTCGTTGACGATACTGTAACCGTTGCCGTACAGGTGAACGGCAAGCGCCGTGACGAGCTGACCATCGCCCGCACGGCCTCAAAGGAAGACGTCGAGGCTGCGGCCCTGGCGCTCGAGACGGTCCAGAAGGCCCTCGACGGCAGAAAGCCCAAGAAAGTCATCGTCGTACCGCAAAGGATCGTGAATGTCGTGGGCTGAGGGGCGTAACCGCAAGGCCGGCGGA
>CAZDNY010000312.1:0-4638 GCA_964506885.1 uncultured Hyphomicrobiaceae bacterium
GTCGATCAGCGCATCGACAGCGATGACGGCCAGCAGACCGGCGATATAGAACGTGATCAACCAGCCACGTGAGAAGACGCCGGTCGTCTTGGTCAGGAAGCCGAGCACCGCCAGACACAGGAAGGCGTAGTTCCAGATCACGAAAATGCGTCGCGTCGCCCGCCGGCCTTCGAGGAAGTCCTCGATATCGTACTCGTCGCGGAAGGCGAAGGGCAGCGTATAGAGCAACGCCGTCATTCCGCCGATGGTGACGTAGATGTCGACCGGGCCCCAGTCACCGTAGGCGGCAACGTGGTAGGCGACGCCGCTGAGAACGGAGACCGAAACGATCGCCAGACACTCGGTGACGAAAGCGAGAATAGCGAAGGCTGTATTGCCGATCGCGAAGCGCGGTGTGTCCACGACGGCTTGCGCACTGGCCTTGGGCATTGACTGAGACACGACCTTGCGAACACTCCACAACACGTGCGGTCGCGACTCAACCGTCGCAGAACGCGCTGGAACCCACCCCGCAGCGCCGCCATGCAAATCCCGCAGCCAGTTCACACGACTGCATGGCGCAACCTGACGTCTCGGTTAAGCCGATGCTGCGCGGCCCGGCCCGACCAGGAACCGTCCGCGGACGGCCCGGGGGTTGGGCACGCAAGTTGCAAAACCGGCCGGTGACGCCCTTTCGCCCGAACTTGAGCTGCGTCGCGCGCTGGTCCGGACACCAAACCACCGGTCATATTCACTGAACGCCGCAAAGGCTGGTAACAATGGTAGAAATAGCAGAGCGGCTTAGTAAGACAAGCTCTTACGGTCGGAAAGTCAGCAATAAGATGCACTTGAAGACGCTCGCAAAAATGCCGGCTCATACATCCTCCTCTGATAGCCGAACGTCTGACCTGGGCGGGTTTTTGTCCATTCTGTCCCGAAATGCGGCAGCGATCGTCCTGTTAACCATGCTGATGACGGGGCTGGCGGTGGCGTATCTCGCCGTTGCAAAGCCGGTCTACACGGCCTCGACGTCGATTTTCATCGATCCGCGCTCGCGCAAATTGCTGCCCGAGGAGTTCCTGCAGACCAACCTGGGGTCCGACCTGGTGCTGGTGGAAAGCCAGCTGGCCATCATCGGTTCGGACGGCGTGTTGAAGCGCGTCGTCGAGAAGATGAACCTCGTCGATGATCCCGAGTTCAACTCGCCGCCGTCCACGGGCGTAATGTCCCAGATCAAGGCCCTGATCCGCGGACCGGCACAAGAGATCACGCCCGAGTCGCGTGCGCTTACCGCCTTGTCGAGGAACGTCAAGGTCAAGCGGGCGCAGAAGACCTACGTGGTCGAGGTCGAGGTCTCCTCCAGTTCGCCGGTCAAGGCCGCCCGCCTGACAGAAGCGGTCGTCGATGCCTACATCGAGGATCAGTCGGCCAGCAAAGCCGAGGAGATCCGCAAGGCCAACAAACTGATCGACGACCGGCTCGGTGAGTTGCGCAAACAGCTGCGCGAAGCCGAGACGCGGGTCGACGAGTTCAAGAAGGCCAACAAGATCCTGACGTCGGAGGGCGGGCTCGTCACCGAACAGCAGCTCACTCGCCTCTCGAGCGAACTGATCACCGCGCGCGCCGTGGCGGCGGAGAGCAAGGCCCGCCAGGAACTCGTGCAGTCGGCGCTGAAGAACGGCGGAAGTCCGGAATTCCTTCCCGATGCCATCCGCTCCGGCCTGGTGCAGAAGTTGCGCGAGCAGTACGCGCAGGTTGCGCGGCGGGAGGCGGCGCTGTCCTCGCAGCTTCAGGCGCGTCATCCCGTGCTGATCGAGGCGCGCTCGCAGTTGCAGGAGATCAAGAGCCAGATCGCTGCGGAGCTCAAGCGCATCGCGACCAGCGCCAAAAGCGACTTCCAGTTCGCCAACAACCGCGTCGAGGAACTGTCACGCTCGCTGGAGGTGGCCAAGTCCGACGTCTCGCGTACCAATACGGCACAGATCCGTCTGCGCGAACTCGAACAGGACGTGACAGCCAGCCGGGATCTTTTGAACACCTTCCTGGCGCGAGCCAAGCAGACCCAGGAGCAACAGACGCTGACACTGGCGGAGGCACGGGTGATCTCGCCGCCCAGCGTGCCGAGCCGGCCGAGTAAGCCGATTACCTGGCTGATCCTGTCGCTCGGCGTCCTGGGCGGGCTGGGACTGGGGATCGCTTATGCCTTGATCCGCGACCAGCTCGAGACCTCGGAGGAAGCGGCAACGCCCCAGGAGGCAGAGGCTGACGTCGATACGCTCGGCGCGTTCCCGGTGCTGGGCAGCGGCGGGCTCGGGCGACTTCTGCGTCCGCGCAGCGAGGGGCCGGGCTTCAGCGACGTGATGGCGGCGATTGCCGATCCCAACGGGTCGGCGCAGACACGCGCTTTCCGTCAGGCGGTTCTGCGGCTGGTGACGCGGCTGCGGGCGCGCCACCAGAAAGGCACGCCCGACATCGCGCTGGTGACCGCCGCCCACAAGGGCGTCGGCGTTTCCTCGACGGCACTGTCGGTTGCCTATGCGGCGGCCATGTCGGGCGAGAAAGTGCTGCTGGTCGACGCCTCGTCGAGCGACACCGACCTGTCGAACGCGCTGGCGGCGGACTTCGAACACCGCGACCTCATCGTGCTCGACAATGTGCAGCACCTGCGCTCAATCACGCGGCGAGATGCGCGCACAGGCCTCGTCTTCCTGCCAATTGCACTTGCCGACCTGCGCACGCTGCGGACGCATCAGCGCAACCGACTGGCGGCCGGCCTGTCGGCACTGGCCGCGCCCTACGATCTCGTCGTGATCGATGCCGGCGCGCTGCTCGAAGATGAAAGCGCTACCGCGCTGATGCCGATCGCCGACCAGATCATCATGGTGGCTCGCTCCGGGGTCACTTCGCCCGCAGCGATGCGCGAGGCCCAGCGGATGCTCGAGCCCTACGAAGACAGCCTGGTCGGCAACGTGATCAACATGACGGGCAAGCTGTACGCGCGCTGACGTGCGCACCGGCGGCAAAGCCAACTTCTGGCTTTGCGCTGTGGGACATGCGGCCACGCAGCGCGCTGGTGGCGAAACGGAGCCAGAATAGAGGATGACGACGCGCACGCTCGCTTCTGGAAGATATGCCCCAGCGGTCCCCGACACGGCCCTGTTCGGCCTCCTGCTCGCAATCCTCGCGGTCGTCTTGATGACGATATCGCCGCTGGCGCTTGTGCAGTTCGGCCTGAGCTATGACGAGCCTGGCGGTAACGCCCTGGAAAAGATCCATCCAGCGACGATGCTGGCTGCCGGCATCGTGCTGCTCGCGGCGATGGCCGCCCGCAATCCGCTCAACTGGCTGATCGAGCAAGGCGGGCGGCACCCACTGCTGATCGTCTATCTCGGCGCGATCGTCCTATTGATCCTGCACTCGATCCGTGTGGTCAGCCTGCCCTTCACCCACTTCTTCGATACCTTCGTGCTGCCGGCCATGGTCTTTCTCCTTTTCAAGGACATGAGCGATGCGCGCGCGCGGCGGATGGCGTGGATCGTTCATGGCTTGATGATTATCAACGCCCTGATAGGGATCGGCGAATTCGCCGCAGGATTCCGCCTGACACCGATCGTGGCGGAGGGCGTGGTCATCGAGGACGACTGGCGCTCGACCGCACTGCTCGGTCATCCGCTCGCCAATGCGAGCCTGACGGGCAGCTATCTGCTGATCCTGGCGCTCGGCGGCGGGCGCGACCTGCCCTGGATGGCGCGCGCTTTCGCCTTCGTCGTGAGCGCGGCCGGCATGGTGGTGTTCGGCGGGCGCGCGGCATCCGTGCTGCTGGTGGTCCTGCTGGGGCTCATGATGGCTGTGCAGTTCGCCGGCATCCTGCGCGGCGCGCGGTTCGACAAGACCAGCGTGCTCAAGGTCCTGCTACTGGCACCGTTGGCGGGACTTGTCATCGTGGTCCTGGCGGAGGCCGGCTTCTTCGACCAGTTCCTGCAGCGCTTCGTCGACGACAAGGGCAGCGCCTCGACGCGCATGGAGATGTTCGAGCTGTTCCGATTCCTGTCATGGCACGAGCTGCTGCTGGCGCCTGATGCGCAGCTCATGGAGACGTTGCGGTTCCGCTTCGGCCTCGATTTCGGCATCGAGAGCTTCTGGATCGGCTTCATCCTGGCTTACGGGCTGATCGCATCCGGGGTGTTCTTCGCCGCACTGTTCGCCTTCAGCTACGAGGTCGCCCGCACCGTGCGGCCGGGCTCGATCTGGGCCTTTACCTTCTTCTATCTCGTGGCTACGACGTCGGTCAGCCTGTCGGCGAAGAGCCCGCTGCTGGCGATTTTCGTGCTCATGGTGCTCGTGCTCCTGCACCGTCCAGCGATGACAGGGCGGCGTGATCCGTTTGGCGAGCCGCCGCTGCATCCAAAGGCGCCGCCGCCGCGCGGACCGGCCCGCAGACGGCCGGCGCGCCTCGATGCGGCCGCCTGAGCAAACGCAATTCGCCTCCCCCCAATTATTTGCCCTCAATCCCGCGGCTCATGCGCGTGGCGGCATGGCAGTTGCTTTGCTGACTGCACCGGCAGCGGCCTCATGTGCTCGTGCTCCGTAAATGGTCGCACACTGCACAACGCACTTGCGAAATGGGCCAATTTGGTGTTGGTGTGGGGATCGTAAGTT
>CAZDNY010000313.1:0-4632 GCA_964506885.1 uncultured Hyphomicrobiaceae bacterium
TTGATCCTGGGCATGTTTTTCACGCCGAACCGCGTACACTTCGGCTAAACATGCTCGGGTTTCGCGCCTGATCGTGGTTACAGGTAGGGTGATGGCACCGTCTTCAGACGAGAGTTTTCTGGCACGCTGGTCGCGCTTGAAGCAGCGTCCGGCCCAGCCCGAAGAGGATAGGCAGGGCGAGCCGCCGCCCAACGACGCGGCCGGCGATGCCTTGGCGCGTGAGAGCATCGATGACGGCCGGCTGAGCGAGGCCGCTGCCGGGGACGCGGAGGTCTGTGAAGACGGGCAGGCAGAGAGCGCGCCGGCCAAACGTGACTTCACCGAGTTCAATTTCGATGAGCTCGATTTCGATTCCGACTATCGCCAATTCATGAAGGACGACGTGCCGGAGGATGCGCGCAACAAGGCGCTGCGGCGGCTTTGGACGTCCAATCCCGTGCTGGCCAACATGGATGGCCTCGACGACTACTGCGAGGACTACACCGATGCGGCGGTGGTGCCGATCGGACCGCTGAAAACGGCCTACAAGATCGGCCGCGGGTTTCTCTCCGATAGCGAAGTCGCCGAGTGGGAGGCGCTGGGCCGGCCTGCCGATGAAGAGGTGGCGCTGGCGGACGAGGCCGATGCGTCCAGTGGTGGCGAGGCTGGAGGGGACGCTGCGGACGGCGAGTTGCCCGCTGAAGAAGCAGCTGTCGTGGCTGCGGGAGAGGCCGAGGCCAGCGCTGCCCAGGACGAGCGCGCGCTGCCTGGGGCAGACCCCGATGCAGCCGGCTGTCCGGGTGCGGCCTGCGCCGCGGCGGTCAAGCGCGAGGAAGAGGAGGCCCTGGCTGCCTACGAGGCGGAGCGTGAGAGCGGGGGCGACAGCGGTGCGGGCGCGTCTGATGGCGCGGCGACTGGTGCACCGCGTGAAAAGGACCAGAGACAATCGTGAACAGATCCGACACCGACCTGGGCGACCTGCGGCAACAGGTGGTCGGCGTGCTGCTGGCCGGCGGACAGTCGCGGCGGATGTTCGCCGAGGGGCCCGGGCGTGGAGACAAGGGGCTGCTGGAGATCGGCGGCAAGCCGATGATCGCACACGTCATCGCCCGGCTGTCGCCGCAGGTCGGCGCCCTGGTGATCAATGTCAACGGTGATCCGGCCAGGTTCGCGGCATTCGGCCTGCCTTACGTGGCCGATACAATCGATGGGCATGTGGGACCGCTGGCCGGTGTTCTGGCCGGGATGCGCTGGGCGGCCCGGAACCAGCCGCAGGCGGCTTTCATTGCCACGGTTTCCACGGATGCTCCCTTCGTTCCGGAGGATCTGGTGGAGCGGCTGGCTGCGGCGCGGACGCAGGCGGGCGGGGGGACGGTGATTGCGCTCGCACGCTCGGATGGCCATCTTCACCCTGTGATAGGGTTATGGCCTGTTTCACTGGCGGACGATCTCGAGCAAGCGCTTCAGGATGGCGTCAGGAAGGTTCTGGCATGGACCGACCGGCATGGTACTCTGGGTGTCGATTTTGCTCCCCTGGAGGTTGCCGGCGAAACGGTCGATCCGTTTTTCAATGCCAATACACCGGAGGAGCTGGCCGAGGTGCGGCGGCTCATGGCCGGTTGAAGCTCATGCGGGCCCGCAGGCCCTACGTCGAGGATGAGGCGTGACACGCTCGAATACAAAACTCCCGCAGCCGGCCGTCGGGCGGGCTCCGATCGTCGGTGTGGCCGGCTGGAAGAAGTCGGGCAAGACGACGCTTACGGTGCGGCTCGTCGAGGAATTCACGCGGCGCGGGCTCAAGGTGGCCACCATCAAGCATGCGCATCACGCGTTCCAGATCGACGACGGCGAAACCGATAGCGCACGCCACAGGCGCGCCGGCGCCAAGCAGGTTGCCATCGTGTCGGGTGCGCGCTGGGCAATCGTCACGGAGCTGGACGGTGCGCCGGAACCGAATTTCGAGGAGGTTGTCGCGGCACTGGAACCTGCCGATCTGGTGATCGTGGAGGGCTACAAGTCAGCGGCAATCCCGAAGATCGAGGCGCGGCGCGAGATGAGTTTTACTCGCCGATCGCTGGCTGACGAAGACCCCAACGTGATTGCGATCGCGGCCGATCATGCCGTGGAGCATCCGGTGCTGCCTGTGTTCACGCTCGACGACATCGCCGGTATCGCCGACCTCATCGACAGGACGATCGGCCCGCTGGAAGGACGGGTGGCGCAGGCGGAAGCGGAAGCGACGGCACGGATCGACGAGGACGGCGGTGCTGCTGCCCTGGCGAGCGGTCGCGAAGGGCGGCACGATGCGGAGGTTGCGGCACGCGACGTGCAAGACGGCATGCATGCCGAAGTCCAGCCGGATGTCACCAGAACGCTGGGTCCTGCGGGCGGTGGCGATGAGACGCCGGACAACTGACATCAAGGATGAACCGATGCTCGATCGCTTGCGCACGACGGCCGTCGCGGCGGCTACGTCGCTAACGCTTCTTGCCCCCTGCATGGCGCTAGCGGGCGACCCAAAAGTGCCGCCGGGACAAGACCCGGGCGGAACCGCGATCGCGCTGATCGGCGGCGGCCTCGACCATACCGACGCGAAGATTGCGCCGCGGCTGGCCCGTGACGGCGAGGGCGAACTCATCGGCTGGGACATGGTCGACAATGACCGGGCACCCTTTGTTGCCGCCGTCGCACAAGGTGATGGCGCCACGGATGGGGCTGCTGCCGATGCCGCGACCGCCACGGCGCAGCTCCTGCTGTCGGCCTATGCCAAAGGGCGTCTGGTTCCGGTGCGCGTTCCGCCGGGCGATGCGCAGGCGCTGGCCAAGGCGATCGCATTCACTGCGGGAACGCCAGCGCGGATCGTGGCAATCGCGATGCCGCTCGACACCAACGCGCTCAGGACAGTGGTGCGGCAGGCGTCGGAACGCTTCACCGACCACGTATTCGTGGTGGCCGGCAAGATCGCCGGCGGTGGGACGGGCGGTGGAGATGCCACCGGCGCGGCTGGGGAGGTGGGGCTGCCCAGTCTGATGAACCTACGTAACGTGCTGGTGGTTGCGGCGCTCGAGGACGCGAAGGGCAAGCCGGTCGATGACGTCATCAAGGCAAGCGAACTTCTGGTGATGCCGCGCGGTGGCACCATGTTCGCCGGTATCGTCGACGGTGCGCCGCCGCGTGACGGACGCCAAGCCGTGGCGCTGGCTGCAGCGGCGGCCGCGTGTCAGGGGCATGGCCGTGAGCCTCCGCTGCTGGGCTCTGCGGCCAAGGCGGCGACGCTCGATGCGGCGCGTGCGTTGCCCGATATGCGGGCCGTGCGCGTGCTCGATCCGATGTGCTGGTACGGCGGCGTTCGCTATTGATTGCCTTGGCAGGGCGCTGCGGGGCTGCATGATGAGGCTTGCGCGATGCCGTTGGTGATCAGCCCGCGGTGGTGTCGTGGCTGCCGCCAGCTTCTCCTGCTTCGTCGTCGCCGGAGCCGTCGTGGTCAGGGTCGAGGCTGGGATCGGCCAGATGCTGGCGCAGCATTTCGCGGTATTCGTCCGTCATGGTCTTGACGAACTGCTCGTGGTTCTCGACGCCGATGACGGCCTTGGCGACATGGGCGTTATAGCGCGCGGCAGCCCATAGAAACGCGGCGTGCAGCTCTGTCGCCGGGACCTTCTGGTTTTCGCGATTGGCAAGATCAATGAACTTGCCCGCGAGCTTGAGGAAAGCTGAGGTGTCGAGTACGCCGTCCTTGCGCATGGCGCGGCGTTGCTGGCGGTTGGGCGGCATGATCCGGCTCCTTGGGAATTCAGTTTGTCGACACTTTGTCGGCTGACAGGGCGCATGTCCATGGGGGGCGGCGCAAGAGTCAAGGTGGCTCGTCCCTTGCAGCCGCCGGCCGTGTCACCCTAAATCAAGCCTAAGAACCCATTCGCGCCTATGCGCGGCAGCCAGGGAGAACGACGTGAAAGAATTCCAGGTCAGACCGACCCCGGACGACCCGCGCTTGTCGCAGCACGTCAGCGGCATCGATCACGAGGGCAAGGCGGTCGAGACCGACGTGGTGACGGAACGGCCACTGACGCTTTTCCTCAACGCGCGCGAGATCGTGACGATGATGACGATCGGCGATCATCCCGATCTTCTGGCGGTGGGTTTCCTGCTCAACCAGGGCATGCTGCGGCGCGACGACGTGATCACGCGCATCGACTACGACGACGAGATCTCGACGGTGGTCGTGCGGACGCAGCGCGAGACCGATTACGAGGACAAGCTGAAGAAGAAAGTGCAGACGTCGGGGTGTGCGCAGGGCACGGTGTTCGGTGATCTCATGGAAGAGTTCGACAGCGTGAAGCTGTCCAAGGATGCGCGCATCAAGACGTCGTGGCTCTACCGGCTGACGAAGAAGATCAACACCGAGCCGTCACTTTATCTGAAGGCGGGAGCCATCCACGGATGCGTGCTGTGCCAAGAGGACCGGCCGCTGGTCTACATGGAGGATGTCGGGCGGCACAATGCGATCGACAAGATCGCGGGCTACATGCTGATGAACGACGTCAGGCCCGACGACAAGATCTTCTATACGACGGGGCGGCTCACTTCGGAGATGGTGATCAAGTGCGTGAAGATGCACATTCCCATCCTCGTGTCGCGCTCGGGGTTCACGGC
>CAZDNY010000314.1:0-4629 GCA_964506885.1 uncultured Hyphomicrobiaceae bacterium
GTATCGGCGCCTTCGCCGCCGTCGATGGTGTCGTCGTTGTTGCCCGTCGAGGTGACGGTGTCGTCGCCCGCGCCGGCATCCACGTAGGACGGCTGGACCAGCGCGATGAGGTCCGCGTCCTCGGTGCCGTTCAGTTGCTCCCGCTCAGCAGGAGGATTGTCGGGATCGTTGGGGTCGCTGCTGGGCGCGATAGGCGCCTCGGGCAGCGGCGCATGCATGCCCGGGTTGAGGGCCAAAACGGCATCATCGAAAAACTGGTAGCCGGCAAACGTATCGCCGTTGATCGTGAACTCCATGACTGGACCGGGGTCGATGAACTGCAGGCCGAGATCGCCCAGATCGAAGCCGACGACGCGGACGATGGTTTCGGTCTCGACCAGGACGTTGTTGTAGTGTCGGGTCTCGGTGGCACCGGTATCTTCGATGACGACTTCTTCGGTCTCACGCTCCCCCTGCATGATCGAGATGATCAGGTCGGAATTCTCCATCCGGTAGCTGATGCTGCCGGCAAAATCGATCACGCCGACAATCTCGTCCAGATTGGTCCAGATGTCTTCCTGCAGGCGCGTTTCAAAGTACAACTCCCAGCCGTTCCCGACGAGATCGTCATAGCTGCCCACCGCGCCCGTCAGTTGCAGGAGGTCGGATCCTTCGTACCCGTCACCCGACAGATTGAAGAAGTTATAGGGGATGAACAGAGTATCGTCGGAGTCGGCGTTCTCGATGACGATCTCCGTCGTTGATTCGCCGCTGGTCACCGCCGAGATGACGATCATGTCGGCGTCAGCGCCACCTGCGATCAGCGTGCGACCTGCGTTCGTGACGATGGTGTCTTCGCCATCTCCGCCCGTCAGTTCGACATCATATCCCTGCGGGCTGTTGCCCGAGAAGGCATTGACGTGGCGTGCGTCGATCGTATCGTTGCCCGTGCCGCCCTCGATGCCGCGCAGCCCGGAATAGGCATAGATCTGGTCATCGCCGCTCGAGCCGATCACCCACTCGGCCGATTCCACCCACAGGCCGCCAGAACCCTGCTGGTTGGGCGCGGTGATCCACATCGCAACGTCGTTTGCGCGGTTGATGGTGAGGCCGGTCGACGTGCCGCTGAAGTCGAGTGTATCGCCGTTCGATGGGCCTGCACTCGCGTCTTCGCCGCCCAGATAGAGTGACAACGGCGTTTCGATCAGCTCGACGCCGGGCCCAGTCGTGATGACGTCGTTGGACTGGTCGTCCCATACGAGGCGCTCGATCGAAAACAGATAGTCGATACTGGCATTCGTAGTGGCGAAGTACTGCGGAACACGATGCTCGACCCAACCCCGATTGAGCTCGACATGGACGCCACCCGACCCGGAATAGTTGATCGTATCGGTGCCGTCCTCTTTGTAGTGCCAGGAACTGTCGCCGCCATGCATGTAGTTCTTGCCGTGCGACCAGCTGAGCAGATCGGGGTCGGCTCCTCCGTACATGCGGTCGATGCGGGTGACGTCGTTGACGCCCTGCAGCAGGTCCCGGCCAAAGCCGCCGAACAGCGCGGTGAACTGCGCCTGGATGCGCAAATGATCGTCGCCGTTACCCCCCAGCAATGTTTCCATGCCGGGTGACAGGCGCATGTTGTAAGGCAGGACCGACAAGATATCGATGCCAGCGGCATAGAGCACGGATGTAATGAAGCTCGTCGAATTGAGTGTGGGAAACAGGCTGCCCGCAGCGCCGCGCGCATTGTAATCGTAGGCTTGGTTCGCGATGCCGTTGGCGTGCGCCGCCATTGTCGTCCAGGTGCTCTGCGGGTCGGCGACGCTGATGATACGGCTGCCGCGCGTTTCCGGGGTCCCGATCTCAGCTTCGAGCTCAGCACCGGTATATCCGTAGTTGGCGAGCCGCAGCGGCGTGATGCCGTTGTCGCCGGTAGCGTCCAGGACCACGCGGCCATGCTTTTGGGCGCGCAATCCCTCCATGACAAACCAGCCCTCCTGCGGGATCGGCGTGGATGTCAGGCTGTCTTGTTCGAAAACGAGCTGCAGGTGGTCAAAGCCCAGAAGGCCCAGATTGAAAGCCTTGATGGGCACGCGCTCGATACGAATGTTGGCCATTTTCCCCCCCGGTTACTGCACGCGTCGGCGACAACGCTCTTTAGCCTCATGGCGCATACAACCTTAGAGATATTTAAAACGCAATCAGAAAATCGCTATAGATCATTGTTTGATCGAGGCCGGAGGATGACTTTAATGTGCGAGATTTCAGCGGGTTAGAGATGGATATTGGGTGGCGAGCGCTGGATTTGGCAGCCGTGTTTGGCGGTTCGGCCGGTTTGATGGAGCTGCGCCAACGGTCAAGCACGCGCAAAAATTGCTTTTTATAGCCGCATCGCGCCGGTCAGGCACGAGCGCCGGCTGCGGCTGCGCCGTCTGAAGTGATCAAGACCACGGGTGAGGACTACTCGCAGAACGCCGATCCGCGCCGAGACTTCATGTCGAAATGGAAGTGATCGCGATGTGCCCGGTTGGCAGCAGGACCGAGCACGGTGGTGAAAAGTCCACACGCGCCGGTGTGAAGCTCCTTGAGAAACGCCAGTTCTGCCGTCTCGCCCGCGCCGCTGCTTGGCTCAGGCGACTTCTCGCCGGGTGTTGTGCTGGCCGCGTGGGCAACCGAAATGCCGCGCGTCACGGCACGCACATCGAGGCGTGACGGCCGCGCCTCTCCCGCCTTGGCTGCATCTTCGCGCGCCTGCGCGGCCTCGGCCGCGTCGGCGCTGTCCAGAACCACGCCCCAATATGTTTTCACATCGATGCTACGGCCGTCCGCCAGTTCGAAGGCAGCGATGTCGAGCGCATTTGCAAAGGCATGCTCGGAGATTTTGCGCGCCGGGTCATTGTATCTGTTGCGGCAAGCGTATGACGAAACGTTGCGGATCGCGACGATGTCCTGCCCGAGCAGCCGCCGGGCGGCCGGCTGCGCCACGGTCTCCAGCCATTGATAGAGCCGCGCCGTCATCGCGCAATTGGTGGTCGCAGCCGGGTTGAGGGCAAGTCCCGCGCCGCTGCCGATCTGCCGCAAGCGCAGCGCAACGGGTGTGCCGCAAGATCCTTGTCGCAGCGGCGGTAGCCGATCCGTTTCGGCGGCAACTCCATCCAGCAGGTTATCGCACTCCCGCTCGGCCTCGGCTATTTCGAGGCTGGTCCACGAAACCGGTTCAGGCGGGCTGGCCCGGCTGTCGCTGCTATCCTGAGCCGAGGCTGTTGCCGGCGCAGGCGCCGGCGGCGCTGGCGTCTTCTGCGACTCTGGCGCGCGTTGGGGGCCGGGCTCTTGTGATGCGGTGGCCGTTGCGGACGGCCTGGGTGCGATCCACGACTGCAACATGGCGAAATAGGCCGCGCGTCGTCCGGCGCTGGCGCGTGTTGGATGCGGCATCGGCAGCGGCGGCAGTGCTGAGGTCAGCACCTGCGCGTCATCCGTTTGCTGTGGCAGGCGATCCTGCGCCAACGCATGCCGAATCGGCAGCAGCGCCGTCACGGTCAGGCTCGCCGCAACAACAAGCGCAGCGGCCGGCCCGCATCGCTTACGGGGACCTTGGGCCGTTCTTCTGCTGCGTATGGCGCCCGCGGAGCAGATCACGTCCGCCTTTGTCAAATGCTGCCTCCTGGCGATCTTGATCGACCCTGATTGCTGATCGCGCGGCCGTCCTTGCGGATGCATATACTCACCCGGTCTGGTGAACGTGGCACACGGACGGGCGACCGCCTCCCAGCTTACAACCGCATAGACTTACGGCAGGATCAGGACAACCTCGTTGGCGCCCAGTTGCGCGCCCCGCTGCCGCAGCCGCGCGAGATTCAGGGATGGCGCGCTGTGCTTGGTGATTCCGTGCTCGAGATCTTGCACACTGCCGTCCTCGTCGCGCTTGTTGAGCACAAAGCGGGTGCCTTCAGGCACCTCCGGACACCAGATCAGCGCGCATCGGATCGAGCCATCTGTGCTGCGTACGAATTCATGCGGGGGAACCTCGGCGTCGCGGCCGGTTGGCGCAAAAGCGCCGGACCGGCGGTCAGCTCCTTCGCCCCCTGTACAACCGCCCTGTCGCGCAGCCCGCGCAAGCTTTTGCCGTCCGCCTTCCGGATCAGGTCCGGTCTGTCCGGCCGCAACTGGCGGCGCCTGTCCACCCGCGAGCGCGGTCGGCGACGAAGCACCGGCGCCGCAACCTGAACGCCCGGCCGACTGAGAGCGCGGAGCGCTCGATTGACTGTTTGACTGACCCGACATGATCGTTACGCGGACGAAGCAACACTTAAGTTTACACTTTGCTTGCAAATCGCTGGCAGGTAAACGGTTTTCCGGTCGATTTGTTTCGATAAGGTATAACGAAGCTCATACGTTCCCGGGTGCCTGCTGGATCTCGAGGCGCGATCGCTGTTCTGCGCGGACCGCGTCTCCGCAGGTCGAAGCGCGCCCGGTTGGTATCGACAGCGCGGGCTGCGGACCCGGTTGTGGTCTTGACGCTGGCGCTCTGGCCCCTCACAAAGCGGGGATCAATGGCCGCTTGCGCCGTGCTGCCCTGAAAGGGCATGCCGGCGGGCGACTTGGCACACGGCAGACCTGGCACACGGCAGCATGCCCGCAGTGTTCGAGAAT
>CAZDNY010000315.1:0-4627 GCA_964506885.1 uncultured Hyphomicrobiaceae bacterium
GAATGGCAATCCCATGTCCCATGGGCCCAGAGTACGCGAGGTGCTGGCAAGCATCAGCAGCACGGTGCCCGCAAGCAGATACCACGCCGCCGCCAGCATGACCGTGCGCGGCAGGAAACGGATGGCTGCAAAAAGTCCAAGCCCGACCAGCATCTGCCACAGCCCAGGCAGCAGCCAGGCGAGTTCGGGTGCATTGCGCATCAAGATTGCGGCGATCACCGCACCGGCCGCGCCGAATGGCAGGAAGTGCTCGATTGCCCCGAGCAGCATCGCATCGGCAAGCCCGCCATGCTGCCGATGCGTCCGCGCGCGCATCTCGATGCCGATGAGAACGCTGGCGATGATTGCGACCAGCACCCATGTCAGCAGGAAGGGCAGGGGTGGTTCCGCCGGCAACACGCCGCCGGTCTGGCCGACAGCGACCGCAATCGCCAGCAGTCCCGAAACCGCAATGACGGTCGGGCCGAAGCCGCGGAACATCGTACCAGCCGCGAGTTGCACGCGGATCCTGCCGATGTCGGCCAGCGCCTTGTGAAGATCGCTCATAGTGCCACCCAAAGAGATTTGCATTGCAAAGTACAGACTCGCCGTGAGCGGTGCAAGCGGCAATTTCAAGGCAGGGCGACAGAGCGCGCGATATGGTTACGGGCGTGCGCAAGTGCTGGCGGTCCAACGCGTTGCACGATGTTGGCTCGTACCATCGGCCTTTGGCGCGGGCCGCTCGCCTTTTGCCTGCACGTTCGCCGATCCGACTTATGCGCGCGCGCCTTCGGCGATCGCACGCCGCCGGGCCAGGACACGGGGCAGCCGCCGCATCGCCTTCACGTTCCGCGCGATGTCGTGATGCACACCCATCATCGCCGGCGTCAGCAACAGCACCATGACGACGCCGAACCCGAGGCCGTAGGCCAGCGTGATCACCGTAGGCTTGAGGAACTGCGCCTGCCGGCTGGCTTCGAACAGCAGCGGCGCAAGTCCGCCCACGGTCGTCAGCGTCGTCAGCATCACCGCGCGCAGGCGATCCGCCGTACCGGCCACGATAGCCGACAGCATGTCGCTCCGCTGCGCCCGCTCATCGATCGTCGTCACCAGAACGATGGAGTCGTTGATGATGATACCCGCCATGCCGATCAGGCCGACAACCGAGAACATCGTCATCGGCGTTGCATGCAGCCAGTGCCCCCAGATTGCGCCGATCAGCCCGAACGGAATGATGAGCATGACGATTGTCGGCCGCGACCACGACGCGAACACCCACGCCAGCACCAGATAGATACCGATCAAGGCCAGGATGAATCCGATTGCCGCCTCGCTGAGGAATTCGCCCTCCTGTTCGGCGAGCCCGCCCAGTGACCACGTCACACCGAAGCGCGCGGCGACATCGGGCAGGATTTCGCTCTTGAGCGCACCGATCACCTCCGCGCTGGCAGCCGCATCGTCGCTGAGGTCACCGGAAATCGCGATGCGCCGATTGCCGTTCTCGCGACGGATCGAGGAGAACCCCTGCTGTTCGCTCACCGTGGCGATGTCGCCGAGCGCCACGAAGCCGCTGCCGTCGGGAAGTGCCACGCGGGCCTGATGCAGGTAGGCAGGCCCCACGTCCGTTTTTGGCAGACGCACCCGCGCGATCACTTCCTGAGCTTCGCGCGCCAGCTTGATTGCTTCGATTCCGTCGAGCCGCTGGCGCAACGCCGCGGCGATGGCCTGCGTCGTGAAGCCGAGCGCCTCGCCACGCGCGGTGAGCTGGATCAGCAACTCCGGCCGGTCATAGGCGAGATCATCCTCCACACCACTCGCGGCGGGATAGCGCGCCAGCGCCGCCTTAACCGCTTCGGCGGCAGACTTGAGCGTCGTCTCGTCGCCACCCGAAAGGCGGATGTCGATGGCATCGCCGCCGGGACCCGACCTGTCGCCGCGCAGCGCCAGCGTCTCCAGTAAAGGGTGGCGCTTGATTTCGTCCTGCCAGTCGCGAATGAAAGTGAAGGCCGTATAGGGCCGCTGGTCGGGATCGATGAGCTCGATGTCATAGCCGGCGAGCTGATCGGGATCCTTCACGTCTGCGCCCTTTAAGCCGCGCCCGGTTGTGCTGCCCAGCTTGGCGATGGCGACCTGCACCGGCGCGCGGCCATATTCCTTCTGATAGCGCTCGTCGACCACCTTCAGCGCGCGGTCGAGTTCGGCGAGCATGGCCTTGGTATCGGCACGCGTCGCATTGTCGAGCATGGCGAGGTTGGCGCGGATGGTTGCCCGTTCTGGTGAGGAGAAAAACTGCCAGCGCACCGTCTTGTCGAAGAACGCGGCCACCGAGACGGCAAGCAGCGCAAGTCCTCCCGCCAGCACCGGATAGCGTAGCGCGATCACCATCCGCATGAACGGGACGAAGACACGGGCCTTGAACCGGTCGAAGCCGCGGTTGACCCAGGTGCTTGGTAGGTCGATCAGGCTGGTCTTGCCGGCATGCTTGAGGGCGTGGCGCATGTGTGCCGGCAGAATCAGGAACGACTCGACCAGGCTGGCCAGAATGACCACCGAGACCGTGAACGGGATGTCGGAGACCAGGCGCCCCATGCGCCCGCTGATCAGCGCCAGCACGGAAAACGCGATGACGGTCGTGACCGAGGCGGAAAAAACCGGAGCCGCCATGCGGTTTGCAGCCGCCGCGGCCGCCTCGTCGGGCTTCAGGCCCTGTCGCGCCAGATGATCGGCATGCTCTCCGACCACGATGGCATCATCGACCACGATGCCCAGGCAGATGATGAGCGCGAACAGCGAGATCATGTTGAACGTGAAGCCGAAGACATACATCAGCGCCAGCGTCGCCGCCATCGCCACCGGAATGCCTGCAGTCACCCAGAACGCGGTCCGCGCAGACAGGAACAGGAACAGCAGCACGATCACCACGCCGAGCCCGGTGAGACCGTTGCTGATGAGAATATCGAGGCGCGCGGAAATCTCGCTGGCGCGTGGATGCACGAGCTTCATCGTTACACCCTGCGTCAGCCCCGGTGTCATGTCGGCAACGGCGGCTTCCACGATCGCCTGCAGCTTCAGCGCATCGCCCTGCGCGTCCCGGTTGACCTGTACGATCACGGCCGGCTTGCCGTCGTGATAGAGCGCGATTTTGCGGTCGAGGCCCTCCTCGGCAACGTCGGCGATGTCGGCCAGCAGGATCTTGCTGCCGTCTGCGCGCGCACGCACCGGTATCGCCGCAATCGATTCTGGTGTCAGCTCGCGGGTCTGCGCACGCACACGCGCGCCTGTGCTTTCGATGCGCCCGATTGGTTGCGTACCCGTCTCCGCTTTGATGGCTGCGGAAATATCGGCAAGCGAGACCTGGAAGCGCTCCAGGTCGTGCGGCCGCACATCGATTCTGATTTCGGGTGCAGATATGCCCTCGATCGTCGTCAGCGTCACGCCCTTTGCAAACAGCGCCGCCTTGAAGTCCTCCGCCACCCGGTAGAGCTGGTCGACGGCCAGATCGCCGCTGATCAGGACATCGGTGACGCGGTCGCGCCATCGCCGTGGCCGCAGCACGGGCTTTTCGATGTCGGCGGGCAGGTCGCGCACCTCGTCGATGGCCATCTTTGCTTCGTCCATCGCCGCCGCGATGTCGGTTCCGGGTTGAAATTCGAGCGTAATCGTGGCCGTGCCCTGGCGCGCCACCGCCGTCACCGTCTTCACGCCGTCGATCACGCGCAGGCGTGGTTCGATCCGCGAGACGATCGCCTGGTCCATGTCGGAGGGCGCCGCACCCGACCATGCCACCGAGACACTGATGGTATCGACCGGCACGTCGGGGAAGAACTGAGCGCGCAGCTTGGTCGCCGCGGCAATCCCGCCCACCAGCATCATCATGAGAAGCAGGTTGGCGGCGGTTCGATGGGTAACGAAGTAGCCGAGGACCCCGCCCAGGCTCGCGTGTGACTTGCTCCGCATCGATGTCATGAGCGGCGCTCCTGGCGGTTCATGCGCCGTTCGATGCGATCGACGATGCGGCGCGAAATCTGCGGTTTGGCCAGTTCCTCCAGCACACGCTGGCGGCGCGGCTCGGGCATTTCTTCATCCGACTTGACGTGGGCGATCAGCGCCGCGCGGCGCGTTTCATCGAGCACGACCACCTCGCTTTCATCACCGCGGCGCTCCGGCGAAGGCGTCGATGAAATGGCCGGGGCTGCCTCTGGCTCGCTCGTATCGCGCGGCTTCACCTTGATGCCGGCCGCGAGATAAGGCAGCCGGCGGCGCACGTACTGGGAACCGAAGGGCACATCGGCCACGACGAGCGTTTCGGCTTGCCGGCGCAGAATGCGCGCCGCGTGCTCGGCCAGGCGGCCGTCGCTGTCGATCAACAGGATGCGTCCATCGACACTGGCGGCATCGGCAGGAATGACGGCGACGTTGTGAAGCTCCGGCTCGGTGACCTCCACGGTGACGAAATCACCGGGCCGCAGCGCGGCGGCGTTCGCTCCGGTCAGTCGCGCATAGACCGTGCGTCCAGATTGCACGGAGGCCAGCGCCGCAGGCCGATCGAGCCGGCCCTCCACCACGATGTCCTTGGTCTTACCCCCCAGGTCGAGCCGCGCACGCACCTTGAGCGGCGCCAGCTTGCCCGTGTGTGCCGCATCTGCGA
>CAZDNY010000316.1:0-4622 GCA_964506885.1 uncultured Hyphomicrobiaceae bacterium
GGCGCTCGAGATCCGGCGCGGCGCCACGGCGGAAATGTTCACCGCCTTCGGCGCGCGCGACGTGACATCTGAGCAGGTCGCCGCCGATGCGGTCGCCGAAGCGCGCGACTACATCGCAGCAGACGTGCCCGTCGGCCCGCATCTGGCCGACCAGCTCCTCTTACCCATGGCGCTGGCCGGGTCGGGCAGCTTCGTGACAATGCGTCCGACAGACCACACAACGACCAACATCGCCGTCATCGAGAAGTTCCTCCCCATCGAATTCGAGGTGACGGAGCTCGACGGCCAGAACCGCTGGCGCATTGCCGTGATGTCGTGAGAGATTGGATCCATGACAAGCGAACGCGCGGACGACTTCAACGCCATATCACCTGACATGCGCGCGCACATAGCCGCGACGCTGGACGACGTCGCGCGTGAGCATGGCGTCACGATTCTGTACGCCGCCGAATCTGGCTCGCGCGCCTGGGGCTTCGCCTCGCCCGACAGCGATTACGATGTCCGCTTCATCTATGCGCATGAACGAGACTGGTACACCTCGCTGCATGAGGCCCGCGACGTCATCGAGCGGCCGCTGGATGCCAAGCTCGTCGATCTCGCCGGATGGGACGTGAGGAAGGCCCTGCGCCTGCTGTTGAAGTCGAACCCGCCGCTCTACGAATGGCTCGTCTCGCCGATCGTCTATTCGGATGACGGCAGCTTCCGCCCGGCTGCGAAGTCCCTTTTCGAACGCCATGCCTCGCCGCGCGTCCTGGCCAGCGCCTATCACGCCATTGCGCGCCGCCAGTGGATCGAGAAGACCGACGGCCGCGACGAGGTGAAATTGAAGCGCTATTTCTATCTCGTCCGCCCGCTGCTGTCGCTGCAATGGGTTGTCGAGAATGGGACGTTGCCGCCCATGAACCTGCAGCAGCTGATGGCCGACGTCCACGTTCCCTCGGACGTGGCCGACGCCATCGCAAGCCTTCTGGACAAGAAGCGCTCGACGCCCGAGCTGGGGTTCGGACCGCGCGTTCCCGTCATCGACGCATGGGCACGTGGCGAATTGGAGCGCTTCGGCCCCGCAGCTCTCGAGCTTCCCGAACATGATACACGGGCCACCGCCGCCGAAGCCGACGACCTCTTCCGCCGTACGGTCGGTTTGTGAACGTCCGGAGGCGGACTCTGTTGCACGTCGGTGACGTTTTGGGCCGGTCATGCCGACAACCTGTCGAAGGACCGCGCCCATGTCTCGACAGCGCCACGGTCTTGCGCCTACCTGCTACCTCGCAAATCAGGATGTCCCGAGAGGTTGCCCTTGGACACGATCACAACGCGCATCGCCACCGAACTGGGCGTGAAGAACGAACAAGTCGCCGCCGCCGTCGAACTGCTGGGCGAGGGCGCAACCGTGCCCTTCATCGCCCGCTACCGCAAGGAGCGCACCGGCGGCCTCGACGACACCCAGCTGCGCAAGCTGGAAGAGCGCCTTGGATACCTGCGCGAGCTGGAGGACCGTCGTGCCACGGTGCTCAAATCCATCGGCGAACAGGGCAAGCTCACCGCGGAACTGGAACGCGCCATCCGCGGCGCGCTAACCAAGGTCGATCTGGAAGACCTCTACGCGCCCTACAAGCCCAAGCGCCGCACGAAGGCGCAAATCGCGCGCGAGGCCGGTCTGGAACCGCTGGCCGACGCGCTGCTCGCCAACCCTGCGCTTGATCCTGAAAAAGAGGGGGCCAAGTTCATCGACGGCGACAAGGGCGTGGCCGATGCGAAAGCCGCGCTCGACGGCGCCCGCGCTATCCTGATCGAGCGCATCGGCGAAGACGCAAAGCTGGTCGGCCACTTGCGCGAGTGGCTCTGGGCCAGCGGCATCATTATCTCGAAAGTCGCCAAGGGCAAGGAAGCCGAGGGCGCGAAGTTCTCCGACTACTTTGATTTCCGCCAGCCGATCCGCGACATCCCCTCGCATCGCGCGCTGGCGCTCTTGCGCGGTCGCAATGACGATATCCTGAACCTCGATCTCGATGTGGATGTCGAGCCCGGCCGCCCGCACCCCGCCGAGCTGAAGATCATGACCGCCTTCAACATCGCCGATCGGGGCCGTCTGGCCGACCGCTGGCTGATCGACACGGTCAAGCTCGCCTGGAAGGCCAAGCTGCACATTTCGCTCACCGTCGATCTGCTGCTGCGCATGAAGGAAAGCTCCGACACCGCCGCCATCGACGTCTTCAAGTCCAACCTGAAGGACCTGCTGCTCGCCGCCCCCGCCGGCCCGCGCGTGACCATGGGCCTCGATCCCGGCATCCGCACCGGCGTCAAGGTCGCCGTCGTCGATCAGACCGGCAAGCTGCTCGACACCGCAACCGTCTATCCACATGAACCGCGCAACGATTGGGCCGGCGCGCTGGCCACGCTCGGAGCGCTATGTCTCAAGCATAAGGTCGAGGTCATCGCCATCGGCAACGGCACCGCCAGCCGCGAGACCGATAAGCTGGCGGGCGAACTGATCAAGAAGCTGCCCGATGCGAAGATCATGAAAGTGATGGTCTCCGAGGCCGGCGCGTCGGTCTATTCGGCCTCCGAACTCGCTGCCAGCGAATTTCCCGATCTTGATGTCTCGTTGCGCGGCGCGGTGTCGATTGCACGTCGTTTGCAGGACCCGCTGGCCGAGTTGGTCAAGATCGAGCCCAAGGCCATCGGCGTTGGCCAGTATCAGCACGACGTCAACCAGACAGCGCTGGCGCGTTCGCTCGATGCCGTAGTCGAGGATTGCGTAAATTCCGTCGGTGTCGATCTCAACATGGCCTCCGCCCCGCTGCTCGCACGCGTTGCCGGCCTCAACCAGACGATCGCCAACAACATCGTTATCCATCGCAACGAGAACGGCCCGTTCAAGAAGCGCACCGAGATCAAAAAGGTCGCGCGCCTGGGGCCGAAGGCATTCGAACAGGCCGCTGGCTTCTTGCGCATCATGAATGGCAAGAACCCGCTCGACGCCAGCGCCGTGCATCCCGAAGCCTACGAGGTCGTCGAGCGTATCGCCGAAAAGATGAAGCGCCCTTTGAAGGCGATGATCGGCGACCGCGCTTTCCTGAAGACGGTCAGGCCCGGCGATTTCGCCGACGATCGCTTTGGCATTCCCACGGTCACCGATATCCTTTCCGAGCTGGAAAAGCCCGGCCGCGATCCGCGCCCCGAGTTCAAGACGGCCGAGTTCGCCGAGGGCGTGGAAAAGATCTCCGACTTGAAGCCCGGCATGGCGCTCGAAGGCGTCGTCACCAACGTAACGGCATTTGGTGCCTTCGTTGATGTCGGTGTGCATCAGGACGGGCTGGTGCACGTCTCCGAACTCGCCGATCGCTTCGTCAAGGATCCGCGCGAGGTGGTCAAGGCCGGCGATGTCGTGCGCGTGCGCGTCAAGGATGTCGATGTGAGTCGCAAGCGCATCGCGCTCACCATGAAGTCTGGCGCCATCGATACGCGCGGAGCCGGCTCGGGTGCGGCGCGTGGCGCGCCGGCACCGTCCGCGGGTGCTCGCGCTGGCGGTCCGCACAGTGCCGCGCCGCCCAAGCAGCAGGGCGGGACCGGCACCGGGGAGTCCGCTCTCGCTGCCGCTCTCCGCCGCGCCCAGGAACAGGGCAAACACTGACCATTTCAGTGTCCGGCGCAATCGCGAAAATACAAAGAGCGCAGCATGGCGATGCTGCGCTCTTTCAGTTTATGGATAAGGCCCGTGCCCGCCGCGCGGCGCGGCCCGGGCATCCGATCAATACCCGCCCTTGCGGCGGCTCTCGGGCAGGCCGGCATAGCGCCCCGCGATCTTGGAGGGATCACCCCCGAACATATCGTAGACCTCTTTCTGGTCGACGCTGCGGCCCCAGTCCTCCGACAGCGCCTTGACGATCGTGCGCGTGTTGGGCTGGTTCTGGCCGTTGTTGAAATATTCGTCGCGCAGGTAGGCAATCACCTTCATCGCATCGTCCGATAGCGTGACGCCGTCAGCCTGTGCCATGAATTTCGCCAGATCCTCGCTCCAGTCCTCGTGGTTTTCCAGATAGCCGTTCGCGTTGGTCTCGATCTCCTGACCGTTGAACTCTATAGCCATCAGTGTCGTCTCCCTTGTCAGTTCTTGGCTATTGATCGGCCCGTGCTTTCAGGTTGAACCACGCGCCGGAACTTGTTGGCCTAAGGTGTTGTGCTCGTTGTTTTCGCGGCGGCGCGCTCGTCAGGCGGTGCAAATGCGGCCGTGGCGGCAGCCAGATCGGCGCTTGGCGGATTGTACCAGGCGAGCTTGTCGCGCAAGGACACCACCGATCCGATGATGATCAGCGCCGGCCCTGTGATTTCGCTGGCTTTGGCAACCTCTGCGATATCGGCAAGCGTGCCCGTCGCGACCTTCTGGTTGGGCCGCGTGCCGTTCTCGATGATGGCGACGGGCAGGGTCGGGTCGGCACCATGCGCAATGAAGTCGGAGGTGAGCTCGGCGAGATACGCAAGCCCCATGTAGATGACGACCGTCTGGCCGGGCTGCAAAAGGCTGACCCACTCCGCCGACAGCCGCCCTGTCTTGGTATGTCCGGTGACGAATACGCACGCCTGCGCATGGTCGCGATGGGTCAGCGGAATGCCCGCAAAGC
>CAZDNY010000317.1:0-4617 GCA_964506885.1 uncultured Hyphomicrobiaceae bacterium
ATGGTGCCCAGGAGAGGACTCGAACCTCCACGCCTCGCGGCGCTAGTACCTGAAACTAGTGCGTCTACCAATTCCGCCACCTGGGCAACTCGGGGCGAACGAAACCGGGTAAGCCCGGTCCGAGGCGCTTCAACTAGTCGGCGCCGCCGCAATTGTCAATGACCGGCTTGCCCCATTCCTTCGCCCGTTTCAACCTCCAGAGTGGCGGTCAGGGCCAGGGCCAGGCGCGTGAGGTACGCCCAGGGACGCGGGCTCCGGCGTTGGCCCGATTTCGGCATGGGACAGGACTTCTGGCGCACTTCACACGTGGGCCCAGGGCCTTATAGTGCGGCCAACATGGGTGGGGGACGCGCCATGCGCCCTGCACCCCAATCGAAGACCTACGGTGAACACATGACATCCAAGCTGTTGCACGGCGGGCTGGCGACGGTTTTCGGCGGTCCGGGTTTCGTCGGGCGCCATGTCGTCCGCGAGTTGGCCAAGCGCGGCTGGCGGGTGCGCGCAGTTTCGCGACGGCCCGACCTTGCCGGACATCTGCAGCCGATGGGCGCGGTCGGCCAGATCCACGCGGTACAGGCCAACCTGCGCTACCCGCAATCGTGCCAGGCGGCGGTGGATGGCGCGGAGATCGTGATCAACACGGTCGCCATCATGTCGAACAGCGGCAAGCAGAAGCTCCAGGCCGTCAACGTCGAGGGCGCACGCGCGGTGGCGCGGGCGGCGCGCGAAGGCGGCGTCAAGCGCTTCGTGCACGTCTCGGCGATCGGTGCGGACAAGGCCTCTAACGCAGCGTATGCCCGTTCGAAGGCCGAAGGCGAGGCTGCGGTCCTGGCGGAATTCCCCGATGCCATCATCATCCGCCCATCCATCGTGTTCGGACCGGAGGACGAGTTCTTCAACCGGTTTGCCGGGATGGCGCGGATCTCACCGCTGATGCCGCTGATCGGCGGCGGCCGGACGAAATTCCAACCGGTCTATGTGGCGGATCTGGCAACGGCGATCGTCAATGCAGCCGAAGGCGCGGGCAAGCCCGGGACGATCTATGAGGTCGGCGGACCGGAGGTGGCGAGCTTCCGCCGACTGCTCGACGAGACGCAGAAGTGGGCCGGGCGCGATCGGCCTTATTTCCCGATGCCGTTCTGGCTGGCGAAGCTGCAGGCGCTGCTCACCTGGCCGCTGCCCAACAGCCTCAGGCCGATCACCGTCGACCAGGTCAAGATGCTGCAGAAAGACAACGTGGTCAGCGAGGCCGCCAAGGCCGAGGGGCGCACCATCGAAGCGCTCGGCGTCGCGCATCCCAAGAGCACCGGCGTCGTGGTGCCCGAGTACCTGGAGCGGTTCAAGCCGAAGGGGCAGTTCGCGCACTATCGCGGGTAACCGCCCGGCGGCCAAGCGGTGCCGTATCGACGCGCACGATTGCGTTCCCAATCACGCAAAAAAGCCACGGTCCGTGCCGTGGCTTTTTGGTTTTGGAACCCTGGATCGTTGCGTCGTCCCGGTCCGTCGTCGATGAGAGCCTCGTTCACGCCGCCCTGCCGTGATGAGCGCCTGTCATGAGCGATTTTGACGAGCCCTGGCGCCGCACACCGACGTGGCCCGCGGCGCCTTCGGTCCCGTTCGCCAGCTCAATGCAGGCTGGCGATCTCCAATTCGTCGCCCAGAGCATGCCCGACCGCAGCCGAGCGCGTATCGGTCAACGCCAATGGCGTGCCGTCGGCGCCGTGCAGCGCGAACAGGTTGATGCCCTGCGGCAGTCCCTCGACGGTCGGGAACAGGCGGCTGGCCTCCTCCGACGTCATGGTCTTGATGTAGGCAACGTGGCCATCACCGAGCTTTGCGAATTCCAGCTCGCTCATGATCGGCAGCACACGCTCGTCTGCATCCCCATGGGATTTCAGCGTGTTTTTCATGGTCATGACGGAACTCCTCGGTTGGATGAGGCTCAGGACGCGTCATGTGGACCGTATTGCCGGGCAGTGACCTTTTCATGGCCCCAGCGCGCGGTTCCCACACCTCAATCATCCGCGATTCGTTTTCAATTTGGGCGAAAAACCGAAAGTTAGGTTTTCGATTTCTCGCCGATGTCGATCCTGCGCACCATTCGCTCTGGCTCATGACGTACGAGATCGATCTCGAGAAGGCCATTCGACAGGTCCGCACAGCGGACCTCGATGCCGTCGGCCAAGACAAATGTGCGCTGGAATTGCCGCGCTGCAATACCGCGATAAAGGTACTCGCGGTTGCCATCATCGGTCTGCTTGCCGCGCACCACAAGCTGGTTGTCTTCAAGGACTATATCGAGCTGATCGCGCGTAAATCCGGCCACAGCCAGCGTGATCCGAAGCCGCTCGGCGCCGTGTGCGCCGCCTGGGATGCGTTCGATGTTGTAGGGGGGATAGCCATCGCCGCCTTTGGAGGCGCGATCGATAAGGCGTTCGATCTGATCGAACCCCAGCAACAGTGGATTTGACAACACGGACATACGATTCATTAGCCCAAAGCCCTTTCACGAAGCGACTTCAGCAAGCCCGGAAGCCCTACCCGGACAGCTACCTGCGCGCCATTCCGGCCGCGCCGGCCTTCGGATCCCGGTTCAATGGGCGTTCCTGATGGCCTTACGATTGATATGGTGTTCACCGGGCCGCTTTCAAGGATCGGGCGCGGGTGCGCGGCACAGGCGGCAACTCATTGACCGAAAAGCACTTCCTTCGATCGTTCAGCGGCTCAACAGCGCGTTGCAGGATTTGCCTGGCGGCGGCCGTCTACCGGCCTCAGTTCCGCGCCAATTGGTGGCTTCAAAATAGATGGGACCGGCTGGCGCGCTCAGCAAGGCGCGGGCTATTTCAACGTCCCCCACGGGCAGATGCCTGGCAGCCGATCCGGCCGGTTCGGGCCAATTCTTAATAGGACTACCCATGACAACGACCCTGACGCGTCTTTCCGCATTCCGTGCCGGCGCGATCGCCACCCTTGGCATCGGCGCGCTGGTTTTGCCAATCATCGCGGCTGGGGCTCTTCCGGCCCGGGCCGAAGACAAGGCCTCGATCTCATCGGGCCTCGCCGAAGCCGAACTGACACCAGAAGAAAAAGCGGAACGTGAAGCGCGCAAGTCGTGCAAGGTGGCGCTGTGCCGGGCCTTTCGCAACCCGGCCAGCGCACCGGCGACCGGCAACATCACCTGCTCGATCCCGAAGTCGTGGCGCAAGGCGCAGCTCGACAAGATGGTGTCGAAAGCAAAGGTGTCGTGGCCCTGGGGACCGGTCGCCTGTCATGCCGACATCGACATCGCGCGCGAAGACCTGACCAAGGCAATGAGCGAGCCGAAGTATGACCTCAAGCTGAAGGCGCATCACGTATCGTGCACCGTCGACCGCGAAGAAAAGGACGACGCCAAGATCGATATCGACTTCGCGCCGACCGTGACATTCGAAAACGGCAAGGCGGTGAAGGCGAAGATCAACTGGGGCAAGCTGTCAGCGCCGACGCTGCTGAAAGGCGCCATGTGGACGGCTACGGCGACCGACAACACCTTCAACGTGCTGCAATCGACACTGGTCGAAGACATCAACGACTTCATCTCGAAGAAGTGTGACGAGGTGAAAGCGGACTGGTCTTCACCGGGACAATAGGGCAGCGAGGACGTTGAATTTCGAGACGGGAAGGGGCTAGACGGGACAGTTGCTGCCGCTGGCTGCGTCCACTGCGGCCGTCCACGATCGCGACGGTTGGCTCGTGACCTGTCGTGTCACATGGCTCCTCACCCTCGAAAATGCTGAAATATCCTCGGATCGAGGCTGGCAGCGGCCAGCATGCCGCCCCACAGCGCGCCGGGTATACCGGGGCTCACGACGTCCTGACCGGCAAGGAAAAGGCCCGGGACTGGCGTCTTTGCCTGAAGTGCTCGGCTCATCACGCGCTCGGGTGTGACATCCAGCCCGTAAAAGGCGCCCCGGTGGTGCCCCGTTATCGCGCTGGTCGTGAGCGGCGTCGAGAGATCGCGAAATACGACGAGCTTGGCCAAGTCCGGGAAGTAGGCCTCGAACTGCGCGAACATGACGTTTTCGACCTGGGTCTTGAAGGACTGGTAATCGTCGCCGCGCGCTCCCGGTTCCATGCCGGCCCATTTCTCCACGGTCGACCAATCGGTCCAGGCAATGATTTCGCCGGCGTACTTCTGCGAAGGTCCGGGGGCATGGCTTGGGTCCTTGATCGAGGCGAAGGACACGAACATGCCGGGCGGCGGGCTCTCCGGCGCATCCGTCCAAACGACGTCGACCTTCCCTGTCGGGTATATCCAGTGGTTCGAGCGGGTCGCTCCGGCATCTTCAACATCGCCCTCGAAGCCCAGGAACAGGCTGAAATGCGCAATCGATGGCGCTAGTGACCGGATCTCTTCGATCCACTCCTGATGCCCGCAGTCGGCAGGAAGCAGATGGTTGACGGTTTCGCGCGCGCCGACATCGGAGATCACCGCGTCGGCGCGGAATTCCTCCCCATCTGCCGTTCGCACACCAGCAACCCGATCGTTCTCGAACAGAAGCGTTTCAACTCTGGTGCCTGCCCTGGCTTCGCCCCCACCAGCCGCGATCGTTGGCAGGATATGTTCGGCAAAGGCCG
>CAZDNY010000318.1:0-4614 GCA_964506885.1 uncultured Hyphomicrobiaceae bacterium
GCTTCGCCGCGATACTCGTCCTTGATGCCGATCACGGTCACTTCCTCGACGGCAGGATGCTCGTAGATCTTCTCCTCGATCTGGCGCGGATAGACGTTGTAGCCCGAGCAGATGATCAGATCCTTGATCCGGTCCTCGATAGCAAAAAAGCCGTCCTCGTCCATGCGCGCGACATCGCCGGTGCGCAGGAAACCATCCGAGGTGAAGACGGCCGCCGTCTCCTGGGGCTTGTTCCAGTAGCCCTTCATCACTTGCGGGCCCTTGATGCACACCTCGCCCTTCTCACCGTGCGGCACTTCCTTTTCGGGATCGTCGAGGTCGCGCAGCGAGATGAAGGTGGCCGGCATCGGGATGCCGATCGACCCGGCCTTGACCTTGCCGCCGATGGGATTGCAGGTGGCCACCGGCGAGGTCTCAGAAAGGCCGTAGCCCTCCACGACGTCGCAGCCCGTCATCGCCTCGAACTTCTGCTTCACCTCGATCGGCAGCGGCGCCCCGCCAGACAGGCAGAACTTCAGTGACGACAGGTCGAAGCTCTTGATCTTGGGGTGGTTCATGATCGCATTGAACAGCGTCGGCACCGCTGGCATGACCGTGGGCCGTGTCTGGTTGATGAGCTTCAATGCATCATCGAGCACGAAGCGGGGCATGATCACGATCTCGGCAGCCTTGGCGACACCGAAGTTCATCACGACCGTCATGGCAAAGACGTGGAAGAAAGGCAGGACGCCCATCACCTTTTCTTCGCCGTCCTCCAGCTCCGGCGCCCAGCTTGTCACCTGCTGGACGTTCACATAGGCATTGGCGTGGGTGAGCATGGCACCCTTGGGCGTGCCGGTGGTCCCGCCCGTGTACTGGAGCACCGCGATGTCGGCATCCGGATCGATCGGCACGGGCGTGCGCGGCCCGTGATCCGTGAGCAATTGGCCCTCCAGCGTGATCTTCTCGCGCATCGCCGAGGCGCTTGGTCGCGCCAGATCCTTGCTCTTGAACAGGCGGAACAGCACCGATTTGGCGGGTGGGAGCAGACCGCTGAACGAGGCCACGACCGCCCGTTTCAGGACACCGCTGGCCAGCAGTTCCTCGACCTTGTCGAACAGCAGTTTCAGATCGAGCGTCACCATGATCTCGGTGTCACTGTCTTGGACCTGGAAGGCGAGCTCTTCGACCGTATAAAGAGGATTGTAGTTGACGACCGTGCCGCCGATTTTCAGCACCGCGAAGTAGTAGACGATGAAGGTGGGCGAATTGGGCAAGAACAACCCCACCTTGGTGCCCTTGCGCACGCCCAGCCGCTGCAGGCCGGCCGCCGCGCGCTCAACCAATTGTCCAAGCTCAGCATAAGTCAGCGATTTACCGAGGAAATTGGTGGCCTTGCGGGTCGCGTGCCGCGCCACGGCCTGATCCAGGATCGCATACAGGGGGGCAGGGCTAAACGTTTGTCGCCATTCGATATTTTCCGGGTAGGAGCGGAGCCATCGCGGGTTGGCGTCCGCGCCAGCCGATGACGGTGCATCGTGCGCAGTCATCAAGTAGCCTCCCATACGCACCCCGGCCTGTCTTTCCGGCGGAGCGTTTGTTTCATTATCACCCTGTTGCGTTGCGCCCCGATGGTGCGCATGCAAGTCGAGTGGCTTGAGTACTATTGAACACTTTTTCAGGAGTTTCAGCTAGGACGGGCAGCCAACATGTTGCTGTGGGCAAATATTTGAGGCGTTGCCGGGTGCGCTCCGGTGCGGCATGGACCTTGCTAGGAAGTCGTTGCTAGATTTACCGCAAATGCCCATGCTGGACGGACACGAGGTTTAAGTATAAGGACGGCCTCAGCTTGTTTGCACAGCAGCACGTGCATAGTAGGAAGAGAGTAACAGGGATCCGCAACGCCCGTCTGGGAGCGGATAGGAGAACGAAATGGACGAAGTCGCCACCAAGATCATCGACATCCTCAAGAAGCATATGAAGGAGCCGCGTGACGACATCGCCTTGTCGACGCCGTTGACTGATCTGAAGATCGAGTCGCTCGATCTGGCTATGATCGTTTTCGACATCGAAGACCAGTTCGGCATCGAGATCCCGTACAATGCCAACGAGGATGTCGAGGATTTCAAGACGGTCGGCTCCGTCGTCGATCGCGTGAAGGCCCTGATCGCGCAGAATGCGGCTTGATCCGGGCGCTCCGGGACAAACCGATTCAACGAGGGCCGGCGTGGTTGGTCAATCCGCCAAGCGGGCCTCAACCTCAGATGGTTTACAGCGGCCGTATCGGCCGCATCGATCGTAGAGTAACGGTATGAAAAGAGCGGACGGCTTGCGCCGTGTCGTTGTGACCGGCTTTGGCATGGTGACACCGATCGGTCTCGACAGCAAAGAGACCTGGGCCTCGATGAAGGAAGGCAAGTGCGGCGTCAGCCGTATCGAGAACTTCGAGCTGGATGATCTGTACATCCACATTGCAGGCGAGATCAAAGGCTTCGATCCGGCCACGCACGTCTCGTCCAAGAAGATCCAGTATGGCGAGCGCTATTCCTGGTTTGCCGGCCGGGCGGCCGAGGAAGCCTGGCAGATGTCGGGCCTGCCCACGCCCTATAACAATCCGTATCGCTCCTGCTGCATCATCGGATCGGGTGCCGGCGGCTACTCCACCGTCGAGCAGGCCTACCGTGATCTTTTCATCAAGAACAAGCGGGCCACCCATCCACTGACACTGCTGCGCATCATCGGCTCGTCGGCCTCTGCCCATGTCGGCATCGAGTACGGCATCAAGGGGCCGACGTTCGCGACCTGCTCGGCCTGCTCGACGGCCACGCATGCCATCGGCATCGCCTACGACTACATCCGCAACGGCCTTGTCGACGTCGGTGTCGCGGGCGCCTCCGAAGCGGTTCTGACCTACGGCTCTATGCGCACCTGGCAGGCCATGCGCGTGCTCTCGCCCGACGGCTGCTTCCCCTTCTCCAAGCGCCGTAACGGTACGGTCCTGGCCGAAGGCGCCGGTATCCTCGTGCTCGAGGAATACGAGCACGCCAAGCGCCGCGGCGCCACGATCCTCGCCGAGCTGATGGGCTTTGGCATGTCGTCGGACAGCAAGGACATGGTCAACCCCGACATCGATGGTCCGCGTTCGGCCATGCAGTTCGCTCTGGACGATGCCGGTCTCGACCCTTCCGAGATCGATTATCTCAATGCGCATGGCACGGCGACGGCGCTCAACGACGTCAACGAAACCAACGCGATCAAGGACGTGTTCGGCGATCACGCCTACAAGATGGCGATCTCGTCGACCAAGTCGATGCACGGCCATCTCCTGGGGGCCGGCGGCGGCGTCGAGGCGGGTGTTTGCATCAAGGCCATCAACGACGGCTGGGTGCCGCCCACCGTCGGCTACACCGAACCTGATCCCAAGTGCGACCTGGATTACGTGCCCAATGAGGGCCGTTCGATGCCCGTGCGCTACACGATGTCGAACTCGTTCGCCTTCGGCGGCCTCAACGCCGTGCTCGTGTTCGGACCGGCGCCGGCTTGATCGGCCAGGGCAGACTGACGTATCACCACGAGACGGGCGCCTCATTGGCGCCCGTCTTTTCATGTGCGCTGTGCCGATGCCGACCGATATCCTGAGAAAGCGCTCCGATGGAGCCGTACGCGCTGTCCGCGCCACAGCCCCGGCTGCGGAGCGCATTGTGGTGATCACCGCCGGACGCATCGTCCTGCGGGCCCGCCTTGCCGCGACCGCGACCGCCGATCGGATCTGGGCCGCGCTTCCGCTCTATGGCGTGGTCGAGCCCTGGGGTGATGCCATCCACTTCGAGGTGCCGGTGTCGTCCGGCCGCGACCGCACCGCCCGGCTGCAGATCAACCCAGGCGACATCTGTTTTTGGAGCGACGAGCGCCGCGTGCTTATCGCGTACGGACCCACGCCCATATCCCGCCCCGGCGAAGTGCGCATGCCCGCACCCGTCAACGTGTTTGCCACCGCGCTCGATGACGTCGGGGTCTTGCAGGACGTCCGCGTGGGTGAAAAAGTACACCTGTCACGCAGCGCTGCCGCACACTGTAAACCCTGAAGGACTGCGACCGGGACACCGGGTTCGGGATCACAAAGAACACGAGGCGGGAGGAACATGGTGCGCGAAGTCCTGATACGTGCCGGTGAGGTTGCGATCCGTGCCCGCCTGCGCAACACACCGACGGCCGACCGCATCTGGCAGGCGCTGCCGATCTATTCCAGGGCCCAGACCTGGGGGCAGGAGGTCTATTTCGGCACGCCGCTTTCCGCCGACGTCGAAGCCGATGCCCGCGACGTGGTCGAGGCCGGAGAGATCGCGTTCTGGCCCGACGGCGATGCTATCGCCATCGGCTTCGGGCCGACCCCCATCTCGCGCAACGGTGAGATCCGCCTTGCCAGCCCATGCAACATATGGGCGCAAGCGCTTGACGACGTCAGCGCTCTGAAATCGGTTCATGCCGGTGAAACGATAGCCGTCATGGAAGCCGACAGCTGAGCCCGGTCGATACCGCGGGCACGCCCGAGGCAGCCGCCAAGCATGGCCGCATTGCCTTCGACATGCCCCTTGTTGGGTGACCAGCGCCGCGCAACGAGAATTCGCTTCGGTG
>CAZDNY010000319.1:0-4586 GCA_964506885.1 uncultured Hyphomicrobiaceae bacterium
CCAGCGGGTTTCCAGCGTGGCGCCGTTGGAGGCCTCCACGGTCGTGTAGCCGGGAGCGGTCGGATCATCGAACTGGACCGGGCCGAAATCGGTCGCGAAGCGGAAGCCGATCTTGATCGAGCCGGTGTCGTCGACGCCGAAGGTGCCGGCCGTGTAGATCAGTGTGAAGCTCTGATATGAGCCAGCCTCTACGGGACCGCAGGGCTCCAGGGTCGCGCTTCCCATCAACTCGGGGCGATAGTTCGAATAGGGCACGGCGCAGGCTCCTTGCCGGTCGATACCGTTGACGTTCGGGTTATTCTTCGTTGCCGGCAGCCTGTGCGGTCTGCGTGCCCTGCGCCCCTTTGTTTTCGGCGCGCTGCTTCAGCGTCGCTCGAATGAGCGCAAAGATCGTCAGCGCAGTGGCCACCCAGAAGAACCATGTGATGTAGCTGCGGAACAGGATGGCCGCGCCGCCGTTCGACATCAGCATCGACTGGCGGAAGTTGTCCTCCAGCAGCGGACCCAGAATGAATGCGATGAGAAACGGAGCTGCCGGGATGTCGTTGCGCAGCATGAAGTAGCCGAGCCAGCCGAGCGCGAACATGACGATAACATCGAACACGCTGTTGTTGACGGCAAACACGCCATAGACGCACAGGATCAGCACCGACGGCATCAGCACCGAGCGCGGCACGTCGACGATGTAGCGGAACAGCCTGATCGCAACGCTGCCCACCACGAGCAGCAGCACCGAGCTCAGGATCAGCCCGATGAACAGCGCATAGATGATATTGGCGTTGGCAACGAACATCATCGGGCCGGGCTGCAGGCCATGTACCATGAAGGCACCGATGATGATGGCCGTGATGACGTCTCCGGGAACGCCGAGCGCCAGCAGCGGAATAAGTGTCGCGCCCGCGACACCGTTGTTGCCGGATTCGGAAGCCGCCACACCCTCGATCTCGCCCTTGCCGAAATTCTTCTTGTTGGGGGATCGCCGGCGCGCCTCGCTGTAGGACAGGAAGGCGGCCGGTGCCGCGCCGATACCGGGGATTGCACCCAGGAACACACCGATGAAACTGCCCCGGATGATCGAGACGAACGACCTGCGGTACTCCGCGAACGTCACGTGCTGTTCGCCCAGTGCGCGCACATCACCCTTGCCCCCGCGCGGTTGCCACACATAGGCAAGGAATTCGGGGATCGCGAACAGGCCGATCAGCACGGCGATGAAGTTGAGGCCACCCATAAGGTTGGCGTCGTTGAAATTGAAGCGGTTGGTCCCATAGACCAGATCGAGCCCCACAGTGGCCAGCAGCAGGCCGAAGGCCGCCGACAAGAGCCCCTTTAGAAGGCTGTCACCGGACACGCCGGCAATGATCGTCAGCGAGAACAGGATCAGCGTGAAGAACTCGGGCGGTCCGAAGCTCAGCGCGAAGGAGGCGAGCCAACCTGCCAGCATGATGAGCGACAGATTGGAGATGAGGTCGGCCGTACACGAGGCATAAAGCGCCATACCGAGCGCCTTGCCGGCCTGCCCCTTCTCCGCCATCGGGTAGCCGTCGAGAACTGTGGCGCTTGAGGCGGGCGTGCCCGGCGTCTTGATGAGGATTGCCGGAATGGAGCCGCCGAATATGCCGCCCTTGTAGACACCCAAGAGCAGCAGGATGCCCGTGATCGGCTGCAGCGCGAACGTGAACGGCAGCGTCAGCGCCACCGCCATGGTGGCGGACATGCCCGGAATGGCACCGGCTACGACGCCGATGATGATGCCACCAAACAGCGCCAGGAAGCTTTCCAGGTTGGCAACCAGCGCCCAGGCTGCGGAGAAATTGTCGAGCAGGCTCATGGCAGCGTCAGGAACCTTCCTTGCGGCATCGAGACTCCCGCAACATGAGCGAAGAAGAAGTACAGCACGACCGGCAGGGCAATCGCGACGATCAGGGACAGGATCGGGCGCGGCGCCGTGATGACGACAGAGAAGAGAATGAACGCGAGACCAGACGCCAACACCATGCCCAGATAGGGCATCGTCACGATGAGGCCGATCATAATCAGTGCTGATGCGCCGAGCCGTACCCAGCCGAAAAGCCGATCCTCCCGCGATTCCAGCAGCGATGGATCAACCTGTTCGCCGCCCTCCCACGGGGTCAGGAAGCGGCTGGCAATCAACCCGCCACCGAGAATGATGATGAGCCACGCCACGATTGTCGGCCACAGCAGCGGTGATAGCACCAGCTTGCGCACGTTGCTGGGCGCAGAGATGAATTCCGGGATGGCATAAACCAGCAGCATCACGCCGAACAGGATCGAGCCGATGCCGAGCCAGACGTCCTTGTGCTTGATGGGCATGGGGTGCGGAACGCCGATAAGCGATGTTGATGAAGCCCGCGGCGGGGGATATCCACCCACCGCCGCGCTGCGTTGATGCGAGAAGGGCGTCAGCCCTTGATGCGCATGTTCAGCTCATCGACCAGTTTCTTGAACGTCTCGTACTGGTCCATCATGAACTGCTTGCCTTCATCCGGGCTCATCAGCTGGATGACCGATCCGCGCGACTTCATCTGCTTGAGGAAATCTTCGTCAGACGTGACCTTCTGCAGCCACTCGGCCCACTTCGCGCCGACTTCCTTGGGCGTACCCTTGGGCGCCGCGATGCCCGACCAGCCGACAAGCTTCTGCAGATTGGGCTTGCCGAGGTCTGCCGAGGTCGGTGCATCGAAACCTTCGACCGGATCCTTCGTCGTCACCATCAGCGGACGCAGCTGCTTGTTGGCGACAAAGCTCGCCAGCGCAGAGGAGTTCGTGCAGATGAAGGTGGCGGTGCCTGACAGAACCGCCGTCGCTGCCGCGCCACCGCCCTTCAGCGGGATGTGGATCAGGTCTTCGACCGGGTTCTCCACACCGAATTCCCGCACCGCCATCGCGCCGGCAATGTGCAACAGCGATCCGACACCCGACGAGCTGTAGCTGATCGTTTTCGGATTGGCCTTGATGCGGGCCACCAGGTCGTCCATCGACTTGATGTCGGAATCAGCCTTCACCGCGCACGCGACCGGATTGATCTCGAACACGCCGTAGTACTCGAAATCATCGAGCGTGTAGGGCAGGGTCTCCTTGAGCGCGGGGTTGACTGTGTGCGTGCCCACGCGCGAAATCATCACAGTGTAGCCGTCCGGATCTGCATTCTTGACCGAGGCCGCACCCGTTGCGCCGCCTGCACCCGCGCGGTTGACCGCGAGGACCGGCTGGGACGCGAATTTCGCCAGGCTGTTTGTCAGCGTGCGGCCCGCGATATCGGTGGCCCCGCCCGGGCCATATGCGATCACGACTGTAACCGGACGCTCGGGATATTCGGCCTTGGCGTCACCTGCGGCACCCGCTGCCATGGTGAACGCAAGCAAGGCTGCGCCAACAATCGCAGTCGGCTTGGTGTGGAGACGGTGTTTGCGCATATGTCTTCCTCCTGTTGGACGGGCCAGTGCCTTGACGGCTACTCCTGCTTCTTTTGGGGTGACAGGTCCATTTCGACCCGGATTACGTCGCTCCTGTAGAGTGCGTCGGCGACATAGATGAGATTGCCCTTCTTGTCGGTGATCGATCTTCGGACGCGGGCAATCGGATTGGCAAGCGGAATGTCGAGGTGCTTGGCGGTTTCCGCGTCCGCGACATCGATGCCGATCGATTGGCGAACATTGCCGATCGCAATGCCTTTCATCTTCGCCAGGATCGGAATGACGGTCTTGTTGCGGAACTGGCGCGGCGCGCGCATGTAGATTTCAGCAGCCAGATAGAATTCGATGACGCAGAACGGTTCGTCGCCGTGATAGTGCACGCGTTTGACGTATTTAAAAGCACCCTTGGCAGTGCCTTCGTCATCGCGCGCTTTCGGCATCCTGTCGGAGGCCTCGACGAGCATCACGCGCACATTGAGTTTATCCAGCATGCCCACCAGCGATGCCCAATCGGTGGGCAGCTTCAACCAGTGCAGGTCACGCGGATTGTTTTGGATGACAGTGCCCACACCCTGGCGCCGAAGCACAAGTCCCTCCGCCTCGAGCAGTCCGACGGCCTGACGCATGGTCTGGTTGGCGACGCCGAAGCGATCGGCCAGTTGCGAGATGGACGGCAGTTTCGAGCCGAGCGGCCACGTGCCAGCATCGATCTCGTGCCGGAGCGACGAGGCGATCTGCGTATAAAGCGGTATGGCACTGCGCTTCAGGTTCGGCACGGCAAAGGTCCTTGCCCGGCTTCCTCATCCGACATAAAGTCATACATAAAACTGGATGTCTAGTCCTTCGGTGTTATCCAGAAGAAGTGGGCGCGGTTCATTTTGCGCTGCGACACGAAGTCGAATGTTTTCGGGCGAGACGATCACGATGCCGCCAGGGCATGGCCAGATGGGAGAGGGCGTATCGATCCAGCGGATCGAGGCGTATGTGTACCGCTATCCCAACGCGAAGCCTGTCTCGACGTCGTTCGGAGTGATGCGCGACCGGCCGGCGGTCTTTGTGCGGATCGAGGATGCCGACGGCGCTTTCGGTTGGGGTGAGATCTTCGCCAACTGGCCGGCCGCTGGCGCTGAGCATCGCGCAAACCTGCTG
>CAZDNY010000320.1:0-4575 GCA_964506885.1 uncultured Hyphomicrobiaceae bacterium
ATGTTTTTTTATGTTCTTTGCCCCGCTTGCATCTCGAGATTGCAGGGGGAGCATTGCGGCGCCTTCCTGTGCATAGGGGTGGGCGCGAGCTTTTTTAAAAAATGTGATCTCGTACTTGATGCGACAATCTTGCAGGGTGGCCCTGCTGAGGGCACACTCTCTTGGCATACAACCATGCGAATGAACCGATTAACTCGGTCGAACTGGGAGGTGATTGCGTGGATCAAGCGCAATCGGTGATGACGTCTAAAGCAGGACCAGAAACGACGACCGGGGCATCGGGTGAGGATGCGCTCCGGGTCAATCTGTATCGACTCCTCGCACATTTCCTGAGCGCGCCCCCGAGCGAGGGCGATCTGCAACTCGCTTCGGGTCTGACCGCTGCGGAAGGAACGCCGCTGGGCACGAGCGTCAATGCGCTTGCCGCCGCCGCACGCAGCACGACTGCCGAGCAGGAGGCGGACGCGTTCCAGGCGCTTTTCATCGGTCTGGGCCGTGGCATCTTCGTCCCCTACGGTTCGTACTACCTGACCGGCTTTTTGCATGAAAAGCCGCTGGCACGGCTGCGCTCGGACATGGCCGGGTTGGGGATCGCTCGTGCGGACGGTGTCAGTGAGCCTGAAGACCACATCGCCTCGGTGCTCGAGATGATGGCGGGGCTCATTGCGGGAGATTTCGGCGACACGTCGGTTGACGCGCAACGACGGTTCTTCGAGGCCCATGTGGGCTCGTGGGCTGGGCATTTCCTGCGCGATTTGTCCGTCGACAAGACGTCGGCGTTTTACGCGGCCCTCGGCGCCTTGGGCGAGCGGTTCGTGGAAATTGAAGAACGTGCCTTTGCGATGGCGTGATGCCTTGGCGGTGCGTTCGGTTTGTTGTTAGGTCGGGCCATCGGGTGCGGTGGCGCAATGGAGGAAGAGGCAATGAAGCAGTCGGATAAGAAGGCGGCGAAGGCTGATCGCCGCAGCTTTTTGAAGCTTGCCGGTGCCGGCGTGGTGGGCAGCGGTGCAGCGCTCGCATCGACGGTGGTGCCCGCTGAAGCGGCCAGCGCGGTCGAGACCGCCGAGGGTGGATATCGCGAGACCGACCACGTCAAGCGCTACTACGAATTGGCCAAGTTCATCTAACCCGTCGCGCCGCCGCGCCGCCGGGATGACCGGCTGTCGAGCGATGCGAAAGATGGAGAGAGAAGATGCTTAAGAAGAAAGTCAGTCGGACGGCGACGGGGACGCGGTTGTCGGCAGCTGTGCGCGAAGAAGGTTCGTTCGGCACGGTCGACCGGCGTTCGTTCCTGCGCAACTCCGGCCTTGCGGTCGGCGGGATCGCGGCCGCGAGCGCGTTTGCGGGATCGCGGGTGCGCCCGGCACAGGCGGCAGCACCCACCGCGGGCGGCTCGAAGCTGGAGATCAAGAAATCGGTCTGCACGCACTGTTCGGTGGGCTGCACCGTGATCGCGGAAGTGCAGAACGGCGTTTGGGTCGGCCAGGAGCCCGGTTTCGACAGCCCGTTCAATCTGGGCGCGCACTGCGCCAAGGGTGCTGCGGTTCGCGAACACGCGCACGGTGAGCGGCGGCTCAAATATCCGATGAAGCTCGTCGGCGGCAAATGGCAGCGCGTCTCGTGGGATCAGGCGATCAACGAGATCGGCGACAAGATGCTGGAGATCCGCGAGAAGTCGGGACCTGACTCGGTCTACTGGCTCGGCTCGGCGAAATGGAGCAATGAGCAGGCCTATCTGGGTCGCAAGTTCGCCGCCTACTGGGGGACGAACAACATCGACCACCAGGCGCGTATCTGTCACTCCACCACGGTCGCAGGTGTCGCGAACACCTGGGGCTACGGCGCGATGACGAACTCCTACAACGACATCCTGAAGTCGAAGGCGATCTTCTTGATCGGCGGCAATCCGGCGGAAGCGCATCCGGTGTCGCTGCAGCACATCCTGAAGTGCAAGGAGCAGAACAACGCACCGCTGATCGTGTGCGATCCGCGCTTCACGCGCACGGCTGCGCACGCCAGCGAATTCGTCCGTTTCCGCCCGGGCACCGACGTGGCACTGATCTGGGGCATCCTCTGGCACATCTTCGAGAACGGCTGGGAGGACAAGGACTTCATCCGCAAGCGTGTTTGGGGCATGGACCTGATCCGCGAAGAGGTGAAGAAGTGGACGCCTGAAGAGACGCAGCGTGTCACCGGCGTTCCGGGTGCTCAGCTGCATCGCGTGGCCAAGACGCTGGCGACCAACCGGCCGGGCACCGTGATCTGGTGCATGGGCGGCACGCAGCACACCAACGGTAACGACAACACGCGTGCCTACTGCGTGCTGCAGCTGGCGCTCGGCAACATGGGCGTTGCCGGCGGCGGCACCAACATCTTCCGTGGCCATGACAACGTGCAGGGCGCGACCGATCTGGGCGTGCTGATGGACACGCTGCCTGGCTACTACGGCCTGGCGGCCGGCGCCTGGAAGCACTGGGCTCGCGTCTGGGAGACCGACTACGAGTGGCTGGCGGGCCGGTTCGCAAAGATGCCGGGCAAGGGCAAGGACGGCGCCGACCTGCCGATGATGAACGAGAAGGGCATTCCGGTGTCGCGCTGGTTCGACGGCGTGCTGGAAGACAAGGCCAACCTGGGTCAGCCCGACAATACCCGGGCGATGGTCTTCTGGGGCCATGCGCCCAACTCGCAGACACGCGGTCCGGACATGAAGAAGGCGATGGAGAAGCTCGATCTTCTCGTCGTCATCGATCCTTATCCGACCGTGACGGCCGTGATGCACGACCGCACCGACGGCGTCTATCTGCTGCCGGCGGCGACGCAGTTCGAGACCTACGGCTCGGTCACGGCGTCGAACCGCTCGCTGCAGTGGCGCGAGAAGGTGTTCGAGCCGATGTTCGAGTGCAAGGTCGATCACGAGATCATGTACCTGCTCGCCAAGAAGCTCGGCTTCGAGAAGGAGATGTTCAAGAACATCAAGGTCGAGGGGAACGAGCCCAACGTCGAGGACATCACGCGTGAGTTCAACCGCGGCATGTGGACGATCGGCTATACCGGCCAATCGCCGGAGCGGTTGAAGCTGCACATGGCCAACCAGCATACCTTCGACAAGGTAACGCTGAAGGCTAACGGCGGTCCGTGCGACGGCGACTTCTACGGTCTGCCGTGGCCGTCGTGGGGTACGGCGGATATGAAGCATCCGGGCACGCCGAACCTCTACGATACGTCGTTGCCGGTGGCAGAAGGCGGATTGTGCTTCCGTGCCCGATTCGGCGTCACCGCGCCGGAGAAGTACGCGAAGGGCAATGCCGATGCCGACAACCTGCTGGCCGTCGAGAGCTGGCCGGAGGGTTCGGAGATCAAGGATGGCTATCCCGAGATCACCTACGCCATGCTCGACAAGCTGGGCTGGACCGGAGACCTGACGCCGGAAGAAAAGGCGTCGATCGAGAAGGTTGCCGGCGGCAACGATCCGGAAAAGATGGGCAAGGTGAACTGGAAGGTCGACCTTTCGGGCGGTCTGCAGCGCGTTGCCATCAAGCACGGTCTGGCACCGTTCGGCAATGCGAAGGCGCGTGCGGTGGTGTGGACCTTCCCGGATCCGGTGCCGCTGCACCGCGAGCCGCTCTACACGCCGCGGCGTGACCTGCTCGACAAGTACGCGACGTTCTCGGACCGCAAGCTGCATCGCGTTCCGGTGCTGTACGAATCGATTCAGAAGAACGACTTCTCCAAGGACTATCCGATCATCCTGACGTCCGGCCGACTGGTCGAATACGAGGGTGGCGGCGACGAGACCCGGTCGAACCCGTGGCTCGCCGAGCTGCAGCAGAACATGTTCGTCGAGATCAATCCCAAGGATGCCAACAACATGGGCATCAAGGACGGCGAGATGGTCTGGGTCGAGGGTCCGGAGAAGGGCAAGGTCAAGGTGATGGCCATGGTCACCGAACGGGTCGGCACGGGCGTCGCCTTCATGCCGTTCCACTTCGGCGGGCACTTCCAGGGCAAGGATCTCAGATCCAAGTATCCGGAAGGGGCTGATCCTTATGTTCTGGGTGAAGCAACCAACACGGCGCAGACCTACGGTTACGACGCCGTGACCCAGATGCAGGAAACCAAGTCAACGCTCTGCAAGATCTGGAGGGCCTAAACCATGGCACGTATGAAGTTCCTCTGCGACGCCGAGCGCTGCATCGAATGCAATGCCTGCGTCACCGCCTGCAAGAACGAGCACGAGGTGCCGTGGGGCGTGAACCGCCGGCGCGTCGTCACCATCAATGACGGCAAGCCGGGCGAGCGCTCGATCTCGGTGGCCTGCATGCACTGTTCGGACGCGCCGTGCAAGGCGGTGTGTCCGGTGGACTGCTTCTACATGACGCCTGAAGGCGTGGTGCTGCACAACAAGGACCTGTGCATCGGCTGCGGCTACTGCTTCTATGCGTGCCCGTTCGGCGCGCCGCAGTATCCGCAGGCGTCGAACTTCGGGTCCCGCGGCAAGATGGACAAGTGCACGTTCTGCGCCGGCGGGCCTGAGCAGGCCAACTCGGATATCGAGTTCAAGAAGTACGGCCGCAA
>CAZDNY010000321.1:0-4571 GCA_964506885.1 uncultured Hyphomicrobiaceae bacterium
TGATTGTACTGCCGGAGCCACGTGTTGATGACGACCTGCGCCTGACGGGTCGTCGTTGATAGCATTCCTCGCTTCAAAGGACTGGAAAGCTCAGTCGTGTTGGTTGTGTGCCGTTCGAAAATGCTTTCCGTTAAGGAACGACTTTACCTCGCTTTTCAAGGGCACGTACTAAGCTCATTCTTGTGGGGCCGCAGTCAGTGCTCGACCAGCTGCGATCCAAATAGAGCGAGGACTGTTGAGTTTCTCCCAATCTCAGTCGGGCTCTTGTTTCTCAACCGGCGGCTTATCCTGTGGCGAGTATCGGGCCATCCACTCCTCTTCAGTCAATCGCTCTGGAACAATGAGGAAGCCGACGTTGGGCTGCGAGGTCTCATGTCGGGCATGCCGCTCGCTGAATCGCACATAGAGCGCCGAGGCGCCCGACCGTCCTGCGGCCGCGAGCTGCTTGAGCGTCATAACGATGACCTCGAGCGTCGTGTAGCGTACGCGGGCGCCCCTGGGCTGACCTGAGAGTCGCTGAATTTCGTTGAATACGCGCGCAGCGATGGCCTTATGTCCTCGCGACTTCGGCGGCCGTCCGAGCGGATTGCCGGACTGCCCCTTCTTGAACTGCGACGCCTTCGGCGGCCGGCCGTAGCCGACCGGGTCGTCACACGGATCTTCAGCCTTTTCGTCCATTGAAACACCTCTTCAGCCTTTGGATGCCAAGCGCCTTGAAGACAAGCATCATGGTTGGGATGATCGACACCGGCTTTCCATCGCGATTGTCGGGCACGGCGAAGATCTCTTGCTGGATCTCTTCGGGCAGGCCCTTCGGTACAACGAAGACGCCGCCCGAGACTGGTGGCTGCGGCTCCGCGATGAGTTTGTGCTTCTCGGCCTCGCCGAGCAGCAGTTTTATCGAGGCAACGCACTTTTCGATCAGCGACTTCCGGACATGCTGGCGCAGCATTGCCTCATAGGGATCGATAGCTTTGGTCTCGCCGTCACGCTTGATGCGAACGGGTGCGTTGAGCGCAGCAGTGAGATCGATCTGATCACTGCGTCGTCGAGTCGACTTTCGCGCCCGTCTGTCCTTCGCCTCGTCGGCCTTGCTCATGCTGCTGTCTCCTCACGCGTTGTTGGACACGCTTCGACGTGCCGTTCACGGGCGACATCAGCGAAGGTCTGGCCGGTTGCCACCAGGACGGGCTCGATCTTCGCAATCTGGGTCAGCCGTTTCAGGATGACGTCACAGTAGAGCGGATCGAGCTCGATGCCGTAGCCGCGCCGCCCGGTCTTGTGGGCAGCAACCAGCGTTGTGCCGGAGCCGGCGAAGGCGTCGAGGACGATGGATCGGCGGGTCGAACAATCGAGGATCGCGTCGGCGACAAGAGCGACCGGCTTTACGGTCGGATGCAAGGCGAGGTCCTCGTCGCGGGTGGCACCGAAGGCGTTGGCGCCCGCGTAGGTCCACACGTTTGTGCGGTATCGGCCGTGCTTGCCTAGCTCGACATTGTTGACGTGCGGCGCCATCCCGGCCTTGAACACGAAGACCAGCTCGTGCTGTGAGCGATAGAGGCTTCCCATGCCGCCGTTGATTTTCGCCCAGACACAGAGGTTCTTGAAGTCGGCGTAGCGGCCGCAGGCTGCAGCCATTACTTCGCCGATGTGCCGCCAGTCCATGCAGATGAAGTGGATCGCTCCGTTGACTGACACTTCGATGAGGTTATCGAAGACCTCGGCGAGGAAGGCCGTGAACTCGGCTTCGGTCATCTCGCCAGAAGCCATGGCGAACTCGCGATGTTTGACCGCGCCGAGTCCTGAGACATGGCCCTCGATCGGAACGTTGTAGGGCGGGTCGGTGAAGACCAGCTGAGCCTTCTCGCCAGCAAGGAGCGAGCCAAATGTCTCCGGCGCGGTCGAGTCGCCGCAGATCAACCGATGCGGCCCGATCTGCCAGATGTCGCCCAGACGCGTGACCGGCGGGCCCTCGAGCCGAGGCACCTCGTCAGACGGATCAGCCTTTGTCGGTTTTGCTTCGAGTTGATCGATCAAGACATCGATCTCGGGCAATTCGAAGCCGGTTACCGAGATGTCGAAATCGAGGTCCAGTTCCATCAAGTTCTGCAGCTCGATCGCGAGGATCTCGCGGTCCCAGCCCGCCTTCTCCGCGAGCTTGTTGTCCGCGAGGATGTAGGCACGCTTCTGCGCCTCAGTCAGATGCTCGAGCCGAATGGTTGGTACAGTCGGGAGGCCGAGCAGCTTGGCGGCCTCGACGCGCCCGTGGCCGGCGACGATGCCATCGGCTTTGTCGATCAGGATGGGGTTGTTGAACCCGAACGCCTTGATGCTCGCGGCTATCTCGGCGATCTGCTTGGGACTGTGGGTGCGGGCGTTCCGCCCATAGGGTTTGAGCTCGCTGGGAGAGCGATGCTCGATTCTTAACTTGGTCATGCGAGACCTCTCTTGATGAGAGGTGTCGCCAAGCTATCGGACGGGAAAACCCGGGCGCGAACCAGCGACACCTCGTTGACACGAAGTTGTCGCCATCGGTCCGTCGCTAATCCCGATCGATGTTCCGACTATTGCCCGTCACCGATCCCACTTGCGGGGCGAATAGGTTCTTGGGGCTCACGGTTCGTTTCGCGGCTCGGTCCTTCAGCGCTCGAACAAGTTCATTACAAACCCCACTGCCGGGAATCCCAGTGAAGCGCTGGCGAACGAAAGATATGATAAAAACGCTGAACTTTCAATGGTCTGACGAGACTGAGAACCCGAGCGAAGTTAACCATAGCGGCCAGCTGAGGCAGCTCTTTGCGCTTCCCTGATATCCGCGCCATTATCCCTGCACGGGCCGCAATTTGCCCTGATCGGTCCGCAAAATTCCCTGTTATTTTTGCGGGATTGAAATGTCATAACCTGCTGTAGTTACAAATGAAATCGGCATTCTGGGCCGAGTTTCAAGCCTAGAAACCGCGAAAATACCCTGTTCCTGAGACCCGTTCGCGCCAGACTGCCAGCACAGCCAGTAAAACCTTCAAATTCAATACATTCAGGGCGCCGCTGAAGCTTATGCCGGTGCCTGACACGCGCCGGCCGTGGCGCGGACGGCAGCCTTGAGTTGCCGCGCCCGAAGGCTGCGTCCCGGGCTTGGGGATTGGGCAGTCTGCGAGCGTCTTGCGGACTTGGTGCCGAGCTTCCTCGCTGGCCTTGCCTCCTTCGTAGGGCGGGTACGGATGGTGGCTCGAGCCTGCGATCCAGCGAGGCTGTACACGGACCCTTGCACATGGTGGCTATTGTGATGTTCGATCGCGGTCGGGCGATCTGAAGCATCCGCAGCGTCGGCGGCGCTGGAATGCGCACGCGGGGCTGTCGTCAAACCGGTATGGGAGATCATGTCCAAGCCTGCCTCAACGGAGACCTACCGGGCCATCGCGCGCGAACTGGCGCAGGCTTTCGCGCCGCGCGCAGCGCAATGGGACACCACGCGGAGCTATTGCTGGCCCAATGTCGCGGACATGGCTTCTGCCGGCGTGATGGGCATGACGATCCCGACGCGATATGGCGGCAAGGGCGCCAGCTATCTCGACACGTGTGTGGTGGTCGAGGAAATCGCCCGAGCCTGCAGCCTCAGTGCGCGCATCGTGGTCGAGGCCAACATGGGTGGCATTGCCGCAATCATGTCCTACGGCAGCGAAGAGCAGAAGGCGTTTGCGGCAGATCTCGTGCTGGCTGGCGACAAGCCGGCGATCTGCATCACGGAGCCGGAGGCGGGGAGTGCGGCAACGGAAATGCGCACGACGGCGCGGCGCGATGGCGATCGCTTCATCCTCAATGGCCAGAAGCACTGGATTACCGGGGGCGGTATTTCAAAGCTCTATCTGGTTTTCGCACGTGTCGAAGACGAGGCCGGCAAGTTCCTGGGTATCGGCGCGTTCATGGTTCACTACGATCCCGATAAGGGGATCGCGCCACAGGGTTTCACGGTGGCCGGGCGGCGGCGCACACTCGGATTGTGCGGCATGCCTGAGACGGAACTGCACTTTGAAGACCTCAGCGTCGACAAGCGGTTCGCGCTCGTCCCGCCCTCCGGATTTGAGCGCGGGTTTGCGGATCTGATGACGGCCTACAACAGCCAACGGGTCGGCGCGGGCACCGTTGCCCTGGGAATCGCGGCGGGGGCGCTCGATCATGCAACGCGCTACATGAAGGCGCGTCACCAGTTCGGCCGGCCGATTGCCGAGTTCCAGGGGCTGCAGTGGATGCTGGCCGACATGGATATCGGTGTGCATGCGTCGCGTCTGATGCTGCACGAGGCGGCGCTGTCGCGTGGGGCCAATGGTCTGCCGTTTCCCGATATGGTGATGGCTGCGCGCGCCAAGGCGTTTGCGTCGGAGACGGCAATCCGGGTCGTCAGCGATGCGCTGCAGATGTTTGGAGCGCGCGGCTATGGCGAGCAGGAGCCGCTGGAGCGGATGTACCGCGACGTGCGCATGTTCACGATCGGCGGGGGTACGGCGCAGATCCTCAAAACGCAGATCGCTGGCGCGCGGCTCGGCATCAAGACGCCGCAGACCCGCGATGGGTAT
>CAZDNY010000322.1:0-4561 GCA_964506885.1 uncultured Hyphomicrobiaceae bacterium
GCCAGCGCTCGGGCCCCTCCGCTGCAATCAGTTTCGGCGCATCCTCCGCGCCCAGTGTGTCGATGTAGGCGCAGATCACCGCGCTGTCGAAAAGCCGCGTGCCGTCGTCGAGCACCAGCACCGGAATCTTGCCTAACGGGTTTTCCGCCATAAGCTCTGCGTTGCCCGGCGGATTGGTGTCGGCCCTGACGACTTCGATCTGGTCGTCGACCCCCTTGATGGAGGCCGCCAGGCGCACCTTGCGGCCGAACGGCGTCGTGGGTGATGTGAACAGCTTCATGCACCGGTCCCGTTGTGAAGAAGGCAGCGCTATGCGCCAGGATGGCGGCGACGCGACGCCGTGTGGTCGGCGACTTTGGCGCGCTGCCGGGACCGCTAAGGTGCCAACCGCGCCGGGATCGCGCAACTGCGAACTGAGTTGGAGAAGTCGCCCGAGCTGGCAGGCCGCCATGTTCGGCGGCGCTTTCGTCAGGGCGCCGTCGACGGGCCCGATCTTCGGAACATGGCTGGAGGAGCGGATTTGTCTGGCCGACGGCCCTCCGTCCGTCGGACGATCCCCGCAAGACCGTACGCACCGCTCCTCCCGCAGGCTAGGCATAAGGCGTTAAGGACGTCCCTCCTATCCCTTCTTCTGGAAAGAGAGATTTTCCGTCACATGTCGCCGTAATTCGCCGCGCCTTCCTTGCCGGCCACGCACGTCCGGCATAAGCCCGGCCCGTCAGGACGTCGCGTCTGCATCTGCACGTGCAAGCTCATAAGCTTCCCCCGCTTCGAGCCAGGCGTCCTCGGCCGCCTCGAGCCGCTTGGCGAGCAGTCCGCGATCCACCGCCGCCTTCTGCGCACGTTCCGGTTCACGTGAATAGACCTCGGCGTCGGCCAGCACTGCATCGAGCTTGGCGATTTCCGCAGACAGCTTCGTGACGGCGGCTTCCGCGACGTCCAGCGCCTTCTTCAAGGGCGCCAGTTCCGCGCGTTTCTCCGCTGCCGCACGGCGCTGTTCGGCGCGATTGGCAGGTGCAGGCTTCTTGTCGTCGCCGTCAGCGCGCCCGCGCTCGGTGGCGCTCGATCGCCCACGCCCACCGCGCTCGGCGATCAATTCGGCGCGATAGCTGTCGATGTCTCCGTCGTAGGTCTTGACCGTGCCGTCCCGGACGAGCCACAGCCGGTCGGCCGTGGCCGCCACGAGATGGCGGTCATGGCTGATCAGGATCACAGCGCCCTCGTAGTCCATCAGCGCATGGATGAGTGCCTCGCGGCTGTCGACATCGAGATGGTTGGTGGGCTCGTCGAGGATCAGGAGGTGCGGCTTATGGAACGCGCTGAGCGTCAGCAGCAGGCGTGCCTTCTCCCCGCCTGACAGGTGGGCGCATTTGGTGTCGGCCTTGTCGATTCCGAACCCGAACGTGCCGAGCCTGGTACGCCGCTGGGCGTCCGTCGCATCCGGCATGAGGCGCACCATGTAGTCGTACGGAGTGGCCGCCGGATTGAGTTCGTCGAGCTGGTGCTGCGCGAAATAGCCGACCTCGATCTTGGCAGCACCGAAGACCTTGCCGTGCGTTGGCGCCAGCTTGCCCGAAATGAGTTTGGCGAATGTCGATTTGCCGTTTCCGTTTTGCCCGAGCAAGGCGATGCGGTCGTCGTTGTCGATCCTGAGATCGAGGTTCGTGAGCACCGGCGGCCCATCGCCATACCCGACCGCCGCGTTTTCCAGCCGCACGATCGGGCTGGCGATCGTCTTGTCCGGGCTCGGCAGCAGGAACGGTGCCACCCGCTCATCGACCTGCTCGACGATTGGCTTCATCTTCGCCAGCGCCTTGACGCGGCTTTGCGCCTGTCGCGCCTTGCTTGCCTTGGCCTTGAACCGGTCGATGAAGGTCTGGATCCGCCTGCGTTCGTCATCCTGTTTCTTTTTCAGCTTCAGTTCGAGCTGCTGGCGCTCGCGCCGTGCCTCTTCGAAGTCGTCGTAGCCGCCCGGATAAAGCGTCAGCCGCCCGCGCTCCAGATGCAGGATCGATCCGACCGCGGTATTGAGCAGGTCGCGGTCGTGGCTGACGATCAGCACCGTTTCCGGATAGCTCTTCAGATAGTTCTCCAGCCACAGCGTGCCTTCCAGGTCGAGATAGTTGGTCGGCTCGTCGAGCAACAGGATCTCCGGCTCCAGGAACAGCACCGACGCCAGCGCGACCCGCATGCGCCAGCCGCCGGAGAAATCGCGACACGGCCGGCGCTGTTGCGCTTCGTCGAATCCCAGGCCCGCCAGGATCTGTGCCGCGCGCGCTGGCGCCGAATGCGCACGGATATCCGACAGACGCGTCTGGATGTCGGCAATGCGGCCAGGTTCGCTGACGGTCTCAGCCTCCGCCAGCAGTGATGCGCGCTCCATGTCCGTCGAAAGCACCCAGTCGATCAGGCTCGTCTCACCGCCCGGCGCTTCCTGTGCGACATAGCCGATGCGATGGTTGCGCGGCATGCCGATGCTGCCGGCATCTGCATGAAGCTCGCCGTTGATGAGGCGCAACAACGTCGTCTTGCCCGCGCCGTTGCGTCCGACCAGACCGACCTTGTGGCCGGCCGGGATGGCCACGGTTGCGCCGTCGAAGATCGGCTTGCCCGCAATGCGAAAGACGAGATCGTTGATGTGCAGCATGGGTGAGGCGAAAGCCGCAGCGCGGAGGGTTGGAATGACGGGACGCTCACGTCAAAACTCAGGCGGAGACGCCCCAGCGAGCGAGGATGCGGACCATGACGAAATAGGCTCCCGCCGTCAAACCTGCCGATAGGGTAAGCGACGGCCAGAAGGCCCAGCCCGATCGCAGCATCACCGGCAAGGCGACGAAGAAGACCAGCGACGGCAGGACCAGCCAGAAAATGCCCTGGGTGAGCGCGGCGATTCTCTCGGTATCGCCGGTGTCGTGCCACAGCCAGACGATGGCGAGGATCGATGTCAGCGGCAGTGATGCGACCAAGGCCCCGATCAACGAGGAGCGCTTCGCGACCTCGGAGATGACGACCACCAGGATCGCAGTGACCGCAACCTTGACGGCGATCTGCACCATGGCGCCGTCCTCTAGCCCGAGACCACCGGGCGCAGCGTTTCGAACAGCAGGCGCTCCTGCACCGACGCGTCGGAGATGGCGATGTGCGCCTTGAACCAGTCACGCACCATCTGGCACACCCGCGCCGGCGGTGCCGAAGACAGCGCCTTGGGGTCGGCGAACAACTGCAGGTCGGCCTGGCTCCAGCCCAGCTTGCCCAGTTCGGCCGCCAGCACGTCGTAGTCGCCCTTCTTGGGACGTTCGTGCTTGGCCGGTGCGGCCTTGCCTGCCGCAATCGCTTCGAAAATGGTCAGCGCCTGCTGCTCGAGCGCCGGCGCGCTCTGCGGGCGATGGAACAGATCGAGGCTCTTGGTGCTGGTCTCACCCTGGCTGATGAAGCTGTAGCAGGCATCGGCCCCGTTCTCCGATAGCGCCTGCAGGTTATCCAGAAACGCCGTGGCGATTGCCTTCAGCCTGTCGGTGTTGGCCAGCAGGGCATCATTGGCGTGCTGGCGCCGCAGGGCAACCAGTCCCTGCACGAGGCTCTTGGTCGCGTCGAGCGGCGGCTGGCCGCCAGTCCCCAGCGGCGCCACTTCGCGCATGCGCTGATCGTACCAGTCGGGATAGGCACGCTTCATGTACTGCCACAGTTTGCTTTGCTGGTAGTAGGCATCGAACCCGGAAGCATCGTCACCCGGCGGAGTGGCCGTCGGCGTGATCGTCGATTCCGTGGCCGCCTGCTGACCATCGGCCGCCCCGCTTGGCTGCGCCGCCTCAGGTGCAGGTGCCTGTGGTGCGGCGGGTGGCTCGGCCTGATTATTCGCGTCGGCACCGGCGGGCGGTGCGCGGCGTTCTTCGATCTGCGGCGTCTGTAGCGCTGCGGTCTGCTCCGGTGGTTTTGCCGGTACGGGCGTCGCCTTGACGACGGGGACTTTGTCTGAAGCCTCGCCGCCGCCCATCATGGCCATCATCTCGTCCTTCTGGGTGACGAGATAGTAGAAACTGCCGCCGATCAACGCCACCAGCAGCCCGGCCAGCGCGAACTTCACGGCCCGGCCGCGCCGTGCCGGAGCTGGTCCGCCCGTGCCCATTTTGTCAGATGGACCGGTCGCCATCGCCGGCTCGTAGGACGGCGCCTTGGTCGCCGCCGTCGCCCCCATCGGGTTCATGGAGCCCATACCCGTCCCCGAGGGCCGATACGGACTTTGCTGGCTGGGACGGGTCTCGCCCCCCGGGCCGTAAGCAGGCGCTCCCTGAGGCCTGGCTGGCTCGCCCTGCGCGCTGCGCATGGGTGCCGAAGCCTGCTGCGGCCCCGCTCCTGCGACACGCCGTTCGCTGCCGACACCCTGGCCGGGATGACCGCGCTTCGCTTCGGCCGCTGGCGCTCTCGCGGCCGGCTGTGCGGATTTGTCGGCTGCCGCCCCTGGTCCTGCCGAGGAAGGCACGGAACTGTCCGTGCGCGCTGGATCACGCGGGCTGGAACCGGGGCTGGCCGGTTTGTCGGTGTCCGGTTTTGCAGCAGCGAC
>CAZDNY010000323.1:0-4559 GCA_964506885.1 uncultured Hyphomicrobiaceae bacterium
GTCGATGCCCGGCCAGGGGCAGCGCTTCGGCTTGTCGTTGCGCCCGCGCGTCATTGCAGCGTTCCAGCATTCAAGAAGTGGCAGCGGTGCCCGAGGGCTCGAGCGGGAATGTGACCCAGTCGGGCAACCTGATCTCGATTGCGGCATCGGCGGCGGTGAGGCCGACGCCCTTGGCGCGGAACTCTGCGGCGCGGTCGAGGCGGATCATGGCCAGTCCGTGCTGGCCGGCCACCGAACCGAGCGTGCCGATGGTGACCTCGCCTGCGCGGATGTCGGTGCCGGGTTCAGGCAGGTTCGACGAAGAGGCAACGGGCACGATGCGTTTGCGCGCGGTGGAGCGGTGCTGCATGCGGCTGACCACCTCCTGGCCGACGTAGCAGCCTTTCGTGAAGGAGACCGAACCGGTCTGATCGTAGAGCGCTTCGTGGGGGAACGTGTCACCGAGCTGGAAGTCGCGGCCGGCGTCGGGCACACCGATCGCGATGCGGTGGGCGTGGTAGTCGTCTTGCGATGCCGCGTCGGCGCCTTCCGCATCGCAGGTCCATTCACTGGCGAGCGAAGCGAGATGGCGGGTGCCGAGGGCGGGGTGGCGGGGATCAGGGAAACCGAGTGTCGGTGACTCGTCGTGGACTGCGTGGTGCGGACCACCCCAGCAGGCGGCGACCGTGTAGTTCTCGCTCACGTCGGCAATCGCGGCGTTGGCGCGCAACCGGTACATATCGAGGCGCTGCTTGAGGGGGGCGACCGACGACTTCAGTGTTTCGATGAGCAGGCCGTCACCCGACTTCACCACGAAGAAATCGAACAGGATCTTGCCCTGCGGCGAGAGCAGTCCGGTGTGCAGGGCGGGCTGCGTGTCGAGCACCGCCATATCGTTGGTGATGACGCCTTGCAGGAGCTTGATCGCATCCTCGCCGGTGACGGCGAGGATGCCGCGGTCCGTCAACAGGGCCATTCGGCTCGTGGGCATCTTCGGGGCTGCTCCAGAATTCGGGGGCCGGGGGAGTGCGGGCCTTGGTTTCTCGGTGGAAGGATTCTAGGTATGCGCGGAAAGGTGTGCAAGGTACGTGACGAATTTGCTGCGCGCAGCGCCATTGCAGGGGAGTATTCGATGGCTGAGAGCTTTGACGTCGTCTTGAAGGGCGGCACGGTGTGCAATCACGACGGTATCGGGCCGTCCGACGTCGGCATACGCGATGGTCGGATCGCGGCGCTGGGCGACGTGGACGCAGCGCAGGCGGGTGAGGTCATCGATGCCAAGGGGCTGACCATTCTGCCGGGCGTCATCGATAGTCAGGTGCATTTCCGCGAGCCGGGGCTCGAGCATAAAGAGGATCTGGAGACGGGAAGCCGTGGGGCTGTGATGGGCGGCGTCACGGCGGTTTTCGAGATGCCCAACACCAAGCCCTTGACGACGACCGCGGAGCTGCTGGCCGACAAGGTCGCCCGGGCACGCCACCGGATGTTCTGCGACTTCGCCTTCTATGTCGGCGGCACACGCGAAAACGTCGATGAGATCCCGGCGCTGGAGCGACTCGAAGCCTCGGCGGGGATCAAGGTGTTCATGGGCTCGTCCACCGGCGATCTGCTGGTCGATGACGGGGCTTCGCTGGACCGCATCATCTCGCGGCTGTCACGGAGGGCGGCGTTTCATGCCGAGGACGAGGCGCGGCTGATCTCGCGCATGGGCGAGCGCGTGCCGGGCGATCCGTCATCGCATCCGGTGTGGCGCGACGAGACGGCAGCGCTGATGGCGACGACGCTGCTTGCAAACCTGGCGGAGAAGCATCGCCGGCGCGTGCATGTGCTGCACATTTCGAGTGCTGCCGAGATGGACTATCTCAAGGATCACAAGCGCTGGGTGTCGGTGGAGGTGACGCCGCATCACCTGACTCTGGCGGCGCCGGAGTGCTACGAACAGCTCGGTACCTATTGCCAGATGAATCCGCCGGTCCGGGATGCGCGCCATCGCGAGGCGATCTGGGCGGGGCTGCGCTCGGGCGTTGTCGATGTGCTGGGCTCCGATCACGCGCCGCACACGCGCGAGGAGAAAGATCATGCCTACCCAGGCTCGCACTCGGGCATGACGGGCGTGCAGACGCTGGTGCCGGTGATGCTCGATCACGTCAATGCAGGCCGGCTGTCGCTGCAGCGGTTCGTCGACCTGACGAGCCACGGGCCGCAACGGCTGTTCGGCATTGCCGACAAGGGGCGCATTGCGGTGGGGTATGACGCGGACCTGACGGTGGTCGATCTCAAGCGCCGCGAGACGATCCGTAACGCCTGGATCGAAAGCCGGTGCGGGTGGACGCCTTATGACGGCAAGCAGGTGACGGGCTGGCCGGTCGGCACGTTCGTGCGCGGGCGCCGTGTGATGTGGCAGGGCGAGATTCTCGGCGCGGCGACAGGCGAGCCGGTGCGGTTCTACGAAGCGGGTGTGTGAAACCGGCTCGCTACACGTTGATCCTGGCCTCGTTCCATCACCTCAAGAGGCGGACGGCGGCATGGAGCGGCGGTGCGGCGCGTTAACCCGGCTGGCACCGGCATTGCATTGAGGGCGGCATCGTTAATCCAACGTTTCCGCGTGACACACCAATGCCGATGCAAGTCATCCCGCTACATCACCCCGCAGTACGCCGGCAGCCTGCTGGCGGCGCTCGCGCTTTGCGACAAGCGCGCGGGTACGCGCTGCCATTGGCCGGGCGTGTGGCCGGGCGTGCGGCGATTTTGGCGCTGATGATACCGCCGGCGATCGTTGGGCTCTATCTCGTCAAGTCGGCGCTCGGCATCAATCTGTTGCCCGGCCCCTCGCCGCTGCACGACCTGTTCTATCATTTCATCCGGTAAGAGCCACCCGCGCCGCTGCCCGCGCCTGTCCGGGCAACCAGTGCTCTCGATCGCGTTCATGTTTCCTGGAAACGCTAACGCGATCAAGACTTCTGGTTTTGAGCATGCTTTTCACGGCCTGACCGCTCACACTTCGACTAAACATGCTCACGGCCAACCGGCCCCGGTGGTCAGTCGATTGCGGCTACGGACTTGGGCAGGTGCTTGAGGACGTGCACCTCAGCACCGATCTCGACCATCGCCGCCAGATGAAGCACGTGTGCGTTCATCATGCGGAAGCAGCCCGATGATGCCGCCCGTCCGATCGATTTGGGGTCGTTCGTGCCGTGAACGCGATAGAGCGTCTTGCCGAGGTAGATCGCCTTGGCGCCGAGCGGGTTCTTGATGCCGCCGGTCATCTTCACCGGCAGCTTGGGATCGCGCTGGCGCATTTCCTCAGGCGGGTGCCAGTCCGGCCAATCGGCAATGCGTGATACCTTTTCCGTGCCAACCCACGAGAAGCCCTCGCGGCCGACCGAAATGGGATAGCGGTAGGCGGTGGTCGGCGAGGTAATGAAATAGAGTTTGCGCTCGGACTGATCGATGACGATGGAGCCCGGCTTGTAGTCGGTGCGCAATTTGACGATCGGCGGTGCCTTGGCTGCGATCGCCGGGCGGGCTCCGCCGCTGCGCACTTCGTTGTTCTTCCTGGTGGGTCTTGCATAGTCGTCGACGAAGTCGCGGTCGCGGCGGCGTGCGTAGGGATAATCGTCGAAGTCGCGGGGATCGACCCAGCGGTCGCGGTAGCGATAGGCGCGGCGGCGGTAGGCGCGTTCCTCGCCGTAGTCGCGATCATAGCGGTCGTAGCGGTCATACCGCCGATAGCGGCGATAACCTCCGTTGCCATAGCCCGAATCAGGCTCCATCGCGAAACCGCGCCGGCGGTCCGATCCATAAGAGCGCTCGAATCCGCGGCCGTCGGTATAGAACTGGGCGCTGGCGGGGGCGACCTCAATCACGATGCCGGTTGCCGTGAGGCCGGCGGCAAAGGTCGCAAGGGCAACGGCTCTGCTCAGCGTCATGTCTGGTCTACTCCTGGTCTTTACATAGGCATCTGGCGGACTGGAGCCAAGTCGCACTTTTTTGCTCGGGGAGAACAATACCCTGTGCTGCGCGGCGGCGTTTGTCTTGCGACTGTCTCCTCCCGGAGCCGCGCGGGGCTTGGTCCGCTTGGCGGCGTCCAGGCAATGATGCCTTGTCGGTCCATTCCATGCCCTTGTCATGCGGCAACTGAATGGATGCTGAATGCGAAGATGGTATTGCGGCGACGCGGCGGGCTCAAATGACGTTGTGGTTAACGATCAACGGGCCCGGCTGTGCGACGTACCACCCACCTGTCTTTGCTGTCCGGGACGTTAGTCGTGGCGCATGAACGCGTGCCAGGTGCCATCGGCGCCGATCACGAGACGATACCAAGTCCAGCGCTTTTTCTGGCGAATCGTGCCGACGACATCGGCGGGGACAATTCGATACAGGTCGACCTGTTCGGGTGGTGAGAGTTCGTCGACAGGGCGTTCGGCGAGATAAGGCCAGATGAATACGTCGGTGTTTTCCGGGTCGCGGCCGAGCGGCTGGCGGGCGGGGCCGACGGAGAGCAGATCGGCCATGATGGCGAGCATCTGGCGGCCGGCTTTGTCGGCGGACGCCTGCTTCAGGAACTGGATGGGCTCGTC
>CAZDNY010000324.1:0-4556 GCA_964506885.1 uncultured Hyphomicrobiaceae bacterium
ATACCCTGCACACTGGCCGGCAGACGCAACAGCCGCAGCGTATTTGCAACATGGCTGCGGCTCTTACCGATGATCTCCGCCAGCTGCTCTTGCGTGTACTGGAAACGCTCGATCAGATCGCGGTACCCGCCCGCCTCCTCGATCGCATTGAGATCCGCCCGCTGGACGTTCTCGATGATCGCAAGCTCCAGAACCTCGCGATCGTCGAGCTCGCGAATGATTACCGGCACCTGATGCAGCCCGGCCTTCTGCGCCGCACGCCACCGGCGCTCACCCGCCACGATCTCGTAGGCCGTCGGCTGCTCGGGATCGACACGCGCCACGATGGGCTGCACCAGGCCCTTCTGCCGGATCGATTCCGCCAGCTCCGCAAGTTCCTCGTCTCCGAAGCTCTTGCGCGGATTGAAGCGCCCTCCCCTGAGCTGGTCGATTCCGACCATGCGTTGCTCACCTTCCGGCGGCAGCGGCAGACGCGATGACCCCTCGTTCGAGTCCCCGATCAGTGATGCCAGTCCGCGTCCCAGACGGCTTTTCGGCAATGGTGCGTTCATTGAAGTCGCAAGCCCCTCATTTTCCGAGTTGAACACACAACTCTTTGTTTTATAACGCGAATTCAAACCAGGCGCAGACCCTCGGCCAAACCGGCTCAGGCCGCCTTGTAGCGCCGCTCCCGTTCGATGATCTCCGTTGCCAGCCGGATGTAGGCCTGGCTGCCGGCACAATCGTAGTCGTACAGCAAAATCGGCTTGCCGTGCGACGGCGCCTCCGCCACCCGCGTATTGCGCGGAATGACGGTCTCATACACTTTCGGCCCGAAGAACGCGCGCACGTTGTCGGCGACTTCCCGTGACAGATGCGTACGCGCATCGTGCATGGTCAAGACCACGCCTTGGATTTCGAGCCCCGGATTGATGGACCCGCGGATCTGATCGATCGTGTCCTTGAGCTGCGAGATTCCCTCCAGCGCGAAGAATTCGCATTGCACCGGAACCAGCACGGCATGAGCCGACGTCATCGCATTGAGCGTCAGCAGATTGAGCGACGGCGGGCAATCGATCAGCATGTACGAAATGCGCTGATCCTCGGGCCAAGTCCGCATCGCAGCCGCCAGGCGCGACACCGCTTCGCGCAACCGGAAAGCACGGTTCTGGTCGTTCATCAGCTCGCTCTCGAGACCGACCAGATCGGAGTTGGCCGGCACCACGTAGAGCCCGGGCACGGCGGTCGGCAGGACCGAATCCGCCAGCGTTGCGGCCCCGGCAAGCACGTCGTAGGACGTCCGCTGGCGCGCCTCCGGTCCGATTCCGAGCCCTGTCGAGGCATTCCCCTGGGGATCGAGATCCAACACCAGAACGCGCTCACCGATCGCGGCCAGCGCCGTCCCCAAATTGATGGTCGTCGTGGTCTTGCCCACGCCGCCTTTCTGGTTGGCGACGGAAAGAACACGCAACCCCTGGCTTAACCCCCTCTCGGACATCGGGTTCAGCTCTCCTTTTTCCGCTCGAGTTTGCGGACCACTGCAATTCGTGCATCGACTTCGGTCAGGCTCGGCACCAGTTCCAAATCGAATGTCCAGTGCTTAGCCGCGGCCTCGACCTCATCAGCTACGGCCTTTCCCTTGAGGAACAGCGCAACCGAATCAGGCTTGAACAACGGCTCTACCAACCCAAAAAGCTTAGGTAGTGGCGCCAATGCACGCGCCGTGATCACATCTGCTGCCAAGAGATTAGCTGATTTCGTGATGCTTTCGATTCGCGTCGACATGATGTCCACAGCGAGACCCACCTGCCGCGCCACATCGCGAAGGAACGCTGCTTTCCGGGTATCACTCTCCACCAGCGTCACCTTGAGACCGTCATCGACCCCGCCCGACGGCCGCTTGTCGGCAGCCATGATCGCGAGCACCAGTCCTGGAAAACCGGCCCCCGACCCCAAATCGACGAGATGGCGTGCACTAGGTGGAATATGCGCATAAAGCTGGGCGCTATCGGCAAAGTGGCGATGCCAGACTGTATCGACCGTATTGGGCGCAACCAGATTGATGGTCTTCTGCCACTGCCTGAGCAAAGCTGCGTATGTGTCCAGGCGCGCGCACGTTTCACGTGAAACATCGAATACGCGCGCAAAATCGTTCGGTCCACACACCTCTACTGGCGTTTCACGTGAATCAGACGTCATTCCAGTCGAAGCCCTGCGGTGATCGCCTTAAGCGTGATGTTTCACGTGAATCACGGTTCGACGAACGGCACCAGATGTCGGTCGCAGTCGTCCAGATGTTTCACGTGAAACGCCTGCGCGTATCGGGCGCTTTGCTCAGGCCCGGCGTTTCTCGCGCCGCGCCGCCTTCAGGTGCGCAAGCAAGAGCATCAGCGCCGCCGGTGTGACTCCGTCGATCCGGCCGGCCTGCGCCAGTGTGGCTGGCCGATGAACCGACAGCTTCTGGCGCATCTCGTTCGAGAGCCCGGGCAGCGCATCGAAATCGAAATCGGACGGGATCATCTCGGCCTCATCGCGCCGAAGCACAGCAACATCCTCCTCCTGGCGACGAACATAGGCCGCATAGCAGGCATCCACCGCGATCTGCTCGCCGATGCGATCGGGAATGGCGCGCAGATCGGGCCAGATCGTCTGAACCCGCGCCAGGTCAATCCCCGGATAAGACAGCAACTCGAATGCCGACCGACGGCGGCCATCCTTGTTGATCTCCAGGCCATGTTTTCGCGCTTCTGAGGGCGACAGCGTTGCGGCGTCCAGAAGCGACCGGGCCGCGTCGAGCGCCCGCATCTTCGTATCGAAGGCCTGCGTACGCGCGGGGCCGACACATCCCTCAGCCTGTCCAAGGGGCGTCAGCCGCTGATCGGCGTTGTCCGCCCTGAGTTTCAGACGGAATTCAGCGCGCGAGGTGAACATCCGGTAGGGCTCGCTCACCCCACGCGTCACCAGGTCATCGATCATCACGCCCAAATAGCTGTCGGCCCGCGACAGCAAGAATTGCCTGGGCTCGCCCACTGGCCGCGCACCGCCTGCGCCGGCACGCAGCGCCGCATTGACGCCCGCCGCCAGACCCTGGGCCCCCGCTTCCTCGTAGCCGGTGGTGCCATTGATCTGCCCAGCCAGGAACAGACCTGGCACGGATTTCACCTCCAACGCCGGCGTCAGCGAGCGCGGGTCGACATAATCGTATTCGATCGCATAGCCGGGACGCTTGATGACGACCCTGTCCAGGCCTGGGAGGGTCTTCAAGAAAGATTCCTGGACAGTTTCAGGCAGCGACGTCGACACGCCATTGGGATAAACCGTGTCGTCATCGAGGCCTTCGGGCTCGAGAAATACCTGATGCCCGGCCCGATCCGCGAACCGCACCACCTTGTCTTCGATCGAGGGGCAATAGCGCGGGCCGACACTCGAAATCTGCCCCGAGTACATCGGCGACCGGCTCAGATTCGCCCGGATGATATCGTGCGTCGCAGGCGTGGTGGTCGTGATCCCGCAAGCGATCTGTGGATTGGAAATCCGCTCCGTCAGGAACGAGAACGGCACCGGATCGTCATCGGCCGGCTGCATGTCCAGCCCCGCCCAATCGATCGCGGTGGAGAGCAGGCGCGCCGGCGTCCCGGTCTTCAGCCGCCCCATCGGCAGCCCCAGTCCATAAAGCCGCTCGGACAGCTTCAAGGCGGGGGCCGCCCCCATCCGCCCTGCCGGGATGCGGGTTTCACCCAGATGAATGAGCCCGTTGAGAAAAGTTCCCGTCGTCAGCACCACCGCTCCGGCCCGAAGCTGCCGCCCGTCCCCAAGGATAACGCCGCCAGCCAGACCGCCTTCGACAATCAGGTCTTCAACCCCTCCTTCGACGACCTCGAGTAGGTCCTGCACCGCAATCGCCGCCTGCATCGCTTGCCTATAAAGCTTGCGGTCGGCCTGCGCCCGCGGTCCCTGCACCGCCGGTCCTTTGGAGCGATTGAGTAGCCGGAACTGGATTCCCGCCGCATCGGCGACGCGACCCATAAGGCCATCGAGCGCATCGATCTCCCGGACCAGATGCCCTTTTCCCAAGCCTCCGATAGCCGGATTGCACGACATCTCCCCGATCGTCGAGCGATCGTGGGTGACCAGCGCCGTCCGCGCACCCATGCGAGCGGCCGCTGCTGCGGCTTCACAGCCGGCGTGGCCGCCGCCCACCACAATGACGTCGTACCGATCAAAAGACATGTCGCGTGAACCGGAATCCGTATGATCGCCCGCATGCGCGGCGATAGCTGGCAACTTTGGCGCCGAACATACTGGCCAGCGTCTGCCGGGTCAAAGCTGTTTCACGTGAAACGCCGCGGCGAGGCGGCTGCCTGTCCAAAGCCGTGTTTCACGTGAATCAAGACCCCGCAGTTGTATAATCAAGTTGTTGATTCAACTCTATGATTCACGTGAAACATGCGAGGCTCGGTTCGCAGCGGACCCACCCGCGGATCGCCTCACTTGCCGATGCAGAACCGGCCGAACACCTGGTCGAGCACATCCTCGACATCGATGCGTCCGGTGATCCGGCCAATCGACATGGCCGC
>CAZDNY010000325.1:0-2714 GCA_964506885.1 uncultured Hyphomicrobiaceae bacterium
GGACCCTGATCGGGAAGGCGGTCAAGCGGCTTGATACCCGTGACAAGACCAATGGCAAGCTCGAATTCGGCATCGACCTGAAGATGGATGGCCTACTCAATGCCGCCATCAGTGCGTGCCCGGTCTTCGGTGGCAAGCTGAAGAGCTACGACGAGGCAGCAGTGCAGGGGCGGCCGGGCGTGAAGAAGGTGGTGCGCGTTGGCGAGGACGCCGTTGCTGTCGTGGCGGATACGTGGTGGCGCGCGAAGATGGCGCTCGATGAGCTGCCGGTCGAATGGGACGAGGGACCAAGCAAAGCCGTCTCCAGCGCCGACATCGCGGTCATGCTCGAAGATGGTCTCAGCGCGACGGACGCTTTCATCGGCAACAGGGCGGGTGACATTGACACTGCGCTGGCCAGCGCCGCGAAGAAGGTCACCGCTGATTATTCATATCCATACCTCGCCCATGCCACGATGGAGCCGATGAACGCCACTGCGCTGTGGACTCCGCAGCGCTGCGAGGTCTGGTGTCCGACGCAAAATGGCGAGGCGGCGCTGAAGGCAGTTGCGGAGGCATCAGGCCTCCCAATCGACCACTGCGACGTGCATAAAATGTTTCTTGGCACGGGATTCGGAAGGCGTGGATTCTCGGATTTTGTCACCCAGGCGGTGCTGATTGCGAAACAATTGCCGGGCATCCCGGTCAAGCTGATCTGGTCGCGCGAAGAAGACATGACGCACGACTACTACCATCCGATCACCCGGGCTCGGATGACTGGGGCGCTTGATGCCAACGGTGACCTGCTTGGCCTGCGTGTACGCCTTTCGGGCCAATCGATTCTCGCCAGTATGGATCCAAACACCCTAAATCGTGGCGACACCATTGCCTTTCAGGGCTTGCTCCCTGGCGGCGAGCACGCGCTGATTTACGACGTGCCAAACCTGATGGTCGATCATGCCATGCGCAATCCACACATCCGGCCGGGTTTCTGGCGAGGTGTGAACATCAACCAGAATGCCATCTATCTCGAATGCTTCATTGACGAGTTGGCGCACGCGGCTGGTCGCGATCCGCTGTCCTTCCGCCGCAAGCTGCTGGAGAAAAACGACAAGGCACTTGCCGTGCTAAATGCCGTGTCTGAACGCGCCGGTTGGGGCACGCTGTCCGACGCGGGCGTCGGTCGCGGGCTTTCCGTGTGCAAGACGTTCGACAGTTTTGTTGCCGCTTGTGCCGAGGTATCGGTCAACGACGATGGCCGCCTGAAAATCAAACGCATTGTTGCTGCTACTGATCCCGGCCATGCCGTCAACCCGCTGCAAATCGAGATGCAAGTGGAAGGCTCGTTTGTCTATGGCCTTTCGGCGCTCCTCTATGGAGAATGCACTGTAAACAACGGGCGCATTGAGCAGCGGAACTTCGATACGTACGAAGTCATGCGGATGAGTGAGATGCCGGAGGTCGAGACGATTGTTATGCCCTCGGGTGGATTCTGGGGCGGCGTGGGTGAGCCGACCATCGCTGTCGCTGCGCCCGCTGTGCTCAATGCGATCTTCGCCGCGACCGGCAGGCGCATCCGCCATTTCCCGCTCAAGTCGGTTGACCTCCGGCGGGGCTCAAATCGTTAGGACCCACGAAGCCCTGTGGAGGCGATCGACTATGTCGTGCGGGCAATGCAGCCCCGTCGCAAGTGCCGCGACAGTCCTCGTGGAAAATGGTGTATTGGGCAAAGCTACTCGTATCCGTTTGACGAGCGGTGCTCGTCCTTTGCGATCATTGTGCTCTTGCGCAACTCTGGCTTCGCATGGCGGCCGTCAGCAAGTTCGTCGGCTACGTGCTCTGCATGAGTTTGTCGCTGCAGCAGCGAGATGCGTGGGTGGCCTGCGTGTCAAAGCTCCGAGGCCAGGTGCGGTCCAAGTGGTGGTTTTGCCCGACCGAGCAGCCAGCTTCTGGAGGCTCGCGAGTTGTTGTGCTGGAGTTGCCGGCAGCGTACGATTGTTGCTTCCAGGGGCCACTTGGCAATTGGGTATGATATCAGTTGCGCCATCCGGGCGCGGAAGGTAGAGGCTGTGGGCGCCTCCAGGAGTCTTTCGGAAACATTCTTGCTCGTCTTGTTGGTGCTGGGCCTTGCGGCGCTTGATGTCGTGTTGACGCCCGTGGCGGCGCAGACCAGCCGGCCAGTGGCGGGGCCGATCCTCCTCGTCGATGTCAAGGGTGCCATCGGTGTCGGCACACAGCGGCTTTTAGAGGATGCGCAGGCAAGGGCGGTAAAGCGAAACGCAAGCCTTATCATCGTGCGTCTCGATACGCCGGGTGGTCTAGTCAGCGCGACGCGTGAGATCATCCAGGGGATCCTGGCCTCCCCCGTTCCGTTCGCAGTTTGGGTTGCCCCGGGCGGCGCACGTGCTGCGAGCGCGGGTACCTATATTGCTTATGCAGCACATGTCGCGGTGATGGCGCGGGGAACCCACATTGGTGCAGCAACGCCGGTTCAGCTCGGGGCACCAGGTTTTCCCTCGCCCACGCCTGGCCCAAAGCCAACGACACCCGACAAGTCTCCGGCAGAGAAGAGCGGGACAGTGATGGAAGGCAAGGTCGTTAACGATGCGGCTGCCTTTATGAGATCCCTGGCCGAACTCAGGGGGCGCAACGCCGAATGGGCGGAGAAGGCAGTCCGGGATGCGGCAACGCTCACAGCGAGCAGGTCGGCGATGGTCGGTAGCTCGCCGATGATC
>CAZDNY010000325.1:2724-4525 GCA_964506885.1 uncultured Hyphomicrobiaceae bacterium
AAGGAGCGCGTCGTCGATGTTCTCGCGAGCGATATCGGTGGACTGCTGGCGGCAATCGAAGGACGAACGGTCGAACTCGCAACGGGCGACAGAGTTCTTAGCGTACGTAATGGCGTGGTCGAGCCCTTCGAGGCCGGTTGGAAGGTGCGGCTCCTTACATTGATCACCGATCCGAACGTGGCCTTCATCCTCCTGATGATTGGTGTCTATGGTATCCTTTTCGAGTTCTGGTCTCCCGGCCTCACGGGACCTGGAGTTGTCGGTGGCGTGGCGCTTATCGTTGCGCTGATGGCTCTCTCGGAGTTGCCGGTCAGCTATGCTGGGTTGGCGCTGCTAGTGCTTGGCGCAGGCTTGCTGGTAGCAGAGGCTCTGGCGCCGGGGTTCGGAATTCTAGGCATCGGCGGGATCGTTTCGTTTATCCTGGGAGCGGCATTCCTGTTCGACCCTGCCGGCGCGGATATCGCCTTCGGTGTGGCATGGCCGGTGATCATCTCGGCGGCGCTCACCAGTGCCCTTTTGCTGGTCGGTCTCCTGGGATTCGTGATCCAGGCTCGCTTACGCCAAGTCGTCACGGGAGCTGAGGAGATGCTTGGCCTGGAGGGGCGGATCATCAAATGGGAGGGGCACAACGGCCGCATCCGCATCCACAGCGAGACGTGGGCGGCCCGTGGTCCAGAAGGTCTGACGCCGGGCACCACCGTCAGGGTGACTGGCCGCGAAGGTCTCGAGCTGCTTGTCGCCCCAACCGAGGAAAGGAAATGACGCCATGCCAACAATCGATGCCCTAGGCTGGGTTCTGCCAGTCGCCGTCGTCATCTGGCTGGCGGCTTCCGCAATCCGAATTTTGCGAGAGTACGAGCGTGGCGTGATCTTCACTCTCGGCCGCTTCCAGGGTGTACGCGGGCCGGGACTGATTTTTGTCATTCCCGTCGTGCAGCAGATGGAGCGCGTGGACACGCGAACACGGGTCTTCGACGTGCCGCCACAGGATGTGATCAGCCGCGACAACGTGTCGGTGAAGGTCAACGCCGTCGTCTACTACCGGGTGATCGATCCGGAAAAGGCGATCAATCAGGTGGAGGACTTCAACCTCGCAACCAGCCAGCTCGCCCAGACCACGCTGCGCTCGGTGGTGGGACAGCATGAACTGGACCAGATGCTGGCCGAGCGCGAGCGGCTCAATGACGATGTACAGAAGATTCTCGACAGCCAGACCGACGCCTGGGGGATCAAGGTATCGAATGTGGAGCTGAAGCACATCGATCTTGATGAGACCATGGTCCGGGCGATCGCGAAACAGGCTGAGGCCGAGCGGTTGCGGAGAGCCAAAGTGATCGACGCGGAGGGCGAACTGCAGGCCTCGCACAAGCTGGTGGAAGCCGGCGAGATCATGTCACGGCGCCCTGAATCGATGCAGCTGCGCTATCTCGGTACGCTAAACAACATCGCCGGGGAGAAGAGCTCCACAATCGTCTTTCCGATGCCGATAGACATTGTTGCAATGGCTGGCGGCAAGGGTGGAAGCAAATCGACGTGAATCGGATAGGGGCTCGTCGATGGCGCGCCATTGGTGTGGCTCCGACTTAGCCAAACTATAGGCTGTGAGCCCCACGGGGTAGCTAAGCGGAAGGCTACTACTTTAAATCTATCGCCATGCGGATGCCCAACCAGGAGAGGAGGTGCATTTTTATTCGCGTGGAGCGTGAAACTTAATCGCTTGGTAGACCTGGTAAACAAGCTCGCGATACATGTAATTTGCGATTGCGCTTTCGGTGTTGGAATAAGTCTTTTGGCCATTGAA
>CAZDNY010000326.1:0-4493 GCA_964506885.1 uncultured Hyphomicrobiaceae bacterium
TTTGTGGCTTCGCATAGAACGCCGGAGCCGGTGGAAAAATGATGCCACCCAAGTTGGTCACTTTGACCATCGCTTCCAGATGGCCTGCGTGCAATGGGGCTTCGCGTGCAAGCAGTACCAGACGACGGCGCTCCTTCAGCATCACATCGGCAGCCCGGGTCAGCAGGTTGTCGGCAAGGCCGTGCGCGATGGCGGACAGGGTGCGCATGGAGCAGGGAGCGATGATCATCCCGTCGCTGCGGAATGAGCCGCTGGCAATCGAAGCAGAGACGTCGTCACAAGAATGGCGGACCGTAGCCAGAGTGCTGAGCGCAGAAAGGGCATTGCGGGGGAGTTCGAGAGAAATCGTCTTCTCCGCTGCCGGTGTGACAACAAGATGGCTCTCGATATTGGCGGCGTCATTCAGCATCTCCAAAATCCGGCGCCCGAAGATTGCGCCAGACGCACCACTGATGCCGACGATAATGCGTTGAGTCATGACGGTCGTCGCGGTTGGTCAGGGTGACTTGCAAACAGGTCCGGAAGCTTTGAAGCCAGAATGTCGATGCGGGATCGCGAGGCCTCGTCCATCTCCAGTCGGTGACCCCAGATGCGCGATGTTTCCGCGCCGATCTTGCGTGTGGCGTCGATGCCGAGCTTGCCGCCGAGTCCAGGTGCCGGCGATGCAAAATCGAGAACGTCGACGGGCGTATCTGTAAGGACCATCAGATCGCGGCCGGCGTCCGTGCGCGTCGCGACAGCCCACATGACATCGCTCCAACTGCGGGCATCGATGTCGTCATCGACGACGATGAGGAGCTTAGTGTAACTGAACTGCGGCAGGACCGACCACAGTCCCATCATGATCCGGCGAGCATGACCGGGATAGCGCTTGGCGATCGATACGATTGCGATCCGGTAGGACGATGCCTCGGGCGGTAGCCAGCAGTCGGTGATCTCGGGAAACTGTTGCTGGATCAGCGGCAGGAACACGTCATTCAACGCTTCTGACAAGACCGCTGGTTCGTCGGGCGCGCGGCCCGTGAAAGTTGAAAGATACACGGGTTGGGCGCGCGACGTAATGGCAGTCAGTCGCATCACAGGATAGGGCTCTGCGGCGTTGTAATAGCCGGTGTGGTCTCCGTATGGCCCTTCGAGCGCGGTATCATCGGGAGCGATATAGCCTTCCAGAACGATTTCTGCCTCGGCGGGAACGAGCAGGGGCACCGAGACTGCCTTGCACAGTCGCGTGCGTTCGCCGCGCAGCAACCCGGCGAAATTTGCCTCCGACATGGTTTCAGGAATGGGCGTCACCGCAGCCAGCAGCGTGGCAGGATCCGCCCCGATCGCAACCGCGACCGGCATCGGCTCGCCCGGGAGGTGCCATTCGCGCAGGTGCTTGGCTCCACCGCGATGAGCAAGCCAACGCACGATTGCGCTGTCATGTCCGGTGACCTGCATCCGGTAGACGCCCCAGTTGTGGGTCGAGGCGTCGAGTGGGCCAGGAGGTCTCGTGATGACGATCGGCCAAGTGATGAGGGGAGCGGGTTCGCCGGGCCAGCAGGTCTGTACCGGCAGGCGTCCAATATCGATCTGTGGACCCCGGCGTATGTCGGCTTGCACATGAGGATTTGTCACGATCACTGGTCGCGAAGTGAGCGCAGCCCGAGCCAGTGGCCACTGTCGCAACGCATCGCTAAAATCGGCAGGTGGTCGCGGTTGGCGCAATTCCGCGAGTAGCCTGCCAACTGAAAGCAAGCGCTCACGACCCCCACCGCCCAGGGCGAGTGCAACGCGATCGACCGTCCCGAATAGATTTGTGACGAGAGGGATCGCAGACATCGAACCGTCAGCCTTGATTGGTTGCTCGATGTGCAATACCGGCCCGTGGCGCTCTATCACGCGTCGGTGAAGTTCCGTGATGTCGAGAACGGTGGAAACAGGTTCCTGGATGCGCACCAGTTGGCCGGCTGTATCAAGAGCCGCGAGGAAATCACCAAGCGAACGATAGATGGAAGAGCGGTTGAAGATCATCGGTCAGATGTCCAGTTTGGCATCCTATCCGTCACTCACGTCCAATAGGGCTTGACTTCCGTTAAGCGGGCTCGAAATGGCTCTTGCTAAGAGAATCGCCATGGTGGAGATGACACCCCCTTCGTCAGACGTCGCGGAAGTGGCGTCCAGCATTGGCACAGGCTCGCTGCCTTGGCCGGTGGCAAAGGTGATGAGCGCGTTGCCTCTTGCGCCGCTCGAATTCGCTAGCAATCGAGTGTTGCAGACGGCACTCGGCCGACGACCCGGCCTCTTCTCGCGTCTCGCCGACTACTCAGAGAAGCGCTTCGCCATCGATCCCGTCGACTGTCCGTTCGTCTTTCTCCTTGAGCCTCGCGTTGAGAAGCCCACCTTGCGCGTCCATGCCACTCTCGATGGCGTGTCGTGGGATGCGCGCATCTCTGCAGTAATGCTCGTGCTGCTGGGTCTGCTTGATGGCACCTACGACGGCGATGCCCTGTTCTTCTCTCGTGATCTGGTGATCGAGGGAGACACGGCGGCGGTACTCGCCTTGCGGAATGCGATCGAGGATGCGGAACTCGATCCAGCGCTGTTGCTCGGAGCGCCCCAGTTCGTCACGCCAATTCTTTCAGGCAACATTCGCGTGGCGGCTGATGTCATCAGACGCCTGCTCGGGGCGCCGGCGAGTGCATCGACCAGGGGTGACAGGTTTGCGTAGTCGGTGTGGCAACTGGGGTCATCGAATGGAACTGGTTTGTCCGGCGGGAACGCCATCAGCACTGCGGACCGTGGTCGATGCGGGAGCGGATGCAGTTTACTGCGGCTTCCGTGATGAGACGAACGCCCGCAATTTTCCGGGGTTGAACTTTACGGCTCAGGAACTTGCGCAGGGCGTGGCCTATGCACACGATCGGGGCACGAAGGTGCTTGTTGCCATCAATACGTTCGCGCGCGCGGGCGGCACGGAGCTATGGCATCGCGCGGTTGCGCAGGCGGTCGAGTCAGGTGCCGATGCCGTCATACTCGCGGACCTTGGTCTGCTTGAATGGGCAAGCCGGACTTATCCTGCACAGCGGTTGCATCTTTCGGTTCAAGCAGCGGCGTCTACGCCTTCGGCCATCCGGTTCTATGCGGAGCGGTACGGGGTCAAGCGTGTCGTGCTGCCGCGCGTTCTGACGGTTGAAGAGATCGCCGCCATCGTGTCTGCGATCCCTTGCGAGACGGAAGTCTTCGCATTTGGTGGCCTGTGCGTGATGACGGAAGGTCGCTGCCTGCTGTCGTCGTATGCCACGGGGGAATCGCCGAACATGAATGGCGTTTGTTCGCCTGCGGCCCATGTCGATTATCGGCAGGAGGGAACAACATTGGCGGCAAGGCTCGGAGGCTTCACGATCGATCGCTATCCTGCAGGCCAACCGGCAGCGTATCCAACCTTGTGCAAGGGTACGTTCAAGGTCGATGGCAAGGCCGCTCATATCTTCGAGGAACCGACGAGCCTCAACGCGCTTGCGATCCTGCCCCAGCTGAAAGCGGCGGGCATTTCGGCGCTCAAGATCGAGGGGCGGCAACGCGGCAAGGCCTATCTGGCGGCCGTCGTCCGCCAGTTCCGCACGGCGCTCGATGCGCTTGACGCGGGACGGGCAATGCCGGCAAGCGCGCTTGTCGCCTTGACGGAAGGCGGCCGAGAAACGACGGGCTCATACAAGAAGACTTGGCGGTGAGCATGGCGGTTGCACGGGGAGCCAAGGCGATGAAGCTGACATTGGGACCAGTGCTGTTCAACTGGCCGACGCCGATGTGGGCGGACTTCTACGCCCGGATCGCGGACGAGGCTCCGGTGGACCGGGTTGTCATAGGAGAGGTGGTCTGCTCGAAGCGCTCACCATTTCGCACCAATGCGGTTGTTGACGTTATTGAACGATTGGAGCGCGCCGGCAAAGAGGTGGTCCTGGCGGCTCTTGCGCTGCCGACGCTGAAACGGGAGGTTGCCGAGGTTGCGGACTTGGTGGGCAGCGGGCGACTCGTCGAGATCAACGACATGACCGCGCTCGCCGCCGTCGCGGGCAGCCCTTACATCGTCGGCCCATTGGTGAACGTCTACAATGAAGAAGCGCTGGCCGAGCTGGAATCGCTGGGTGCCACAACGATCACACTCCCGCCGGAATTGCCGCAAGCGTCCATTGAGATTCTCGGAGCGGGGAGAAGCACGGCCGATCTGGAGGTGTTCGCCTTCGGGAGAGTGCCTCTTGCCATCTCGGCCAGATGCTACCACGCACGTGCGCATGGGTTGGCCAAGGATGGCTGCAAATACGTGTGCGAACACGATCTAGACGGACTTCACGTCGAGACGCTCGATGGCCAGTCGTTTCTTGCCGTCAATGGCGTGCAGACGCTGGCATCAGGGCTCACGGTCCTGGGGCAAGAGATCCCGGAACTGGAGACAGCAGGCGTATTGCGGCTGCGGCTGTCGCCGCACACCTGCGATATGGTCGCGGTTACCA
>CAZDNY010000327.1:0-4457 GCA_964506885.1 uncultured Hyphomicrobiaceae bacterium
CAGATCTGGCGGATGGCTCGCTGGTCGGCCCAGACCTGGGGCAGGTTGTCGTCGAGGTTGTCGATAATCGTCAGCCCCTTGCTTTCGGCGCGCAGTTTCAGCAGCCGGCAGCAATCCTCGGCGACATCGATCAGCCGGATCGGTTCCTCGTGTAGTTCGTAGCGGCCAGCCTCGATGCGCGAGAGGTCGAGAATCTCGTTGATCAGATTGAGCAGGTGGCGGCCGCTGTCGTGGATCGAGCCGGCATACTCGCGATAGGTTGGGTTGGAGATGGGGCCGAGGATCTCCGACTTCATGACTTCGGAGAAGCCCATGATCGCATTCAACGGTGTGCGCAGTTCGTGGCTCATGGTGGCGAGGAAGCGCGACTTCGCCTTGTTGGCGGCCTCGGCGCGGCGGCGTGCTTCGTCGGAAAACGATTTTTCTTCTTCCAACTCGGCAATCAAGGCGTCCTTCTGGGCGCGGAACTCCAGCATCGCGAGGGCGGTCGAGTTGAGGCCGCGTGCGAGGAAGATGAAGTAGATGTGCACGCCTACCGCCATCAGGGCCAGCGCGATGTAGAAGGAATCGTTGAGCGACAGCAGGCGTGCGACGATCGCAACCGTCATCGGTATGGTGCCGGCGTAAAGGATCGGAATGACGGTCGACGCGAACGTCATGCGAATTGCGAGCACGACGATGAGCGCGGCAAACAGGAATACGTGCGATGAGAACAGCAGCTGGGGCACGGCGTTGTCTTGAACACCGACGCCGACGAGGGCGAAGCCTGCCCAAGCCAGCCCGCTGACGAGTTCCGAAGTAATCAGGCGGCGGCGCCAGACGCGAAGATTGATTTCATCGCGAGGCGTGTTCTGGAACCGGCGGCACAGCTCGAGCTGGAAGACCTTTGCGCCGATTACGACGAACAGCCACATGATCGCCTGCGGCACGGGAGCCCAGAACATCGAGGCGAGCGAGAAGATCGCCGAAAGGCCGGTAATGGTGAATGCGGCCGAGAGTTCGTTGCGTACGAAGATGGAGAGCATCTCGTACTCGAACTCCGGCTTGATGGTCGAGCCTTGGGCGAGCTTCTGGCGCGTTTCGCGCAGATCGTTATTGGCGCGGCGACGCGTTTCGCGGCGGGCGCGATATTGGCCGTTCTGGTCGGTGAAAGCCGCGTCTTGCATTCGCTTGTTCATGTTGCGCGCTCATGACCACTGGGAACCGTGTGGACGTGAGCGTGCCGGCAATGTTACGCGAGGGCGGCACTGGCATACCTCCCTCCGGTCTCGGTTAATGTCGGTGCAATTCGCTAACGTAGGGTTTATGGACTGTGCGGATCAGGAACATCTTGCAACAACAACTCGATCGGTTTTTGCGGCGTTACCCGCGTTTGAGATGGGTGTTGATGGTTGTTCTGGTGGTGCTGGCCGCGCTTTTCGGGCGACCAGAGGGCCGGCCGCCGGGGGGACAGCTGGAGCCGGGGGAAAGTGGAGAGCTATCGGGTTTTGTAAAAATCATCGACGGCGACAGCTTCCGGATGGACGGCAGCGAGGTGCGCCTGGTGGGCATAGACGCGCCCGAAGGCCGGCAGATGTGTCAACGCGACGGGCGGGACTGGGATTGTGGTGAAGAATCGCGGCGGCAGCTGCAGCGGCTGATCGGCGGGCAAAGAGTGGTCTGCCGCAGTGTGGAGCGGGACAAACACGGCCGCTATCTGGGCACCTGCGAGGCTGGCGGGCGAACGCTCAACGCTGCGATGGTGGAAAGCGGGTTCGCGGTATCCTATGGCAGCTATCGCAGCGAGGAACGGGCGGCGAAGGCGGCGCGGCGCGGGATGTGGTCGGGAACGTTCCAGACGCCGCGGGAGTGGCGGCGCGAGCGGGGGATTGGCCGCTAGTTTGGTGCCTGTGACGTTTGATCGGCATCGTGCAGCAGGCCTGTGGCGCGCATCGGGTGGTGCACGATGGCAGGATCCGGCAGCGGTTCGCGAAGAGATAGAGGAAAGCGCAGTGAAGATCATCGAGACGAATACGGCGCCCAATCCGCGTCGCGTGCGCATCTTTCTCGCCGAGAAGGGGATCACGGTGCCCTTTGAGCAGCGCGACCTGATGGCGGGCGAGTTGAAGGAGGCCGGGTTCTCGGCGATCAACCCGTTCCAGCGGGTGCCGGTGCTGGTGCTGGACGATGGGACGGCCATTTCGGAGTCCGTGGCCATCTGTCGCTATTTCGAGGAAATCCAGCCCGATCCCCCCCTTTTCGGCGTCGGTGCGGTCGGGCGGGCGACGGTCGAGATGTGGCAGAGGCGCGCAGAACTGGGCTTGTGGTTCCACGTCGCGCAGGCGTTTCGGCATCTGCATCCTAAAATGGCGCATCTGGAAGTGCCGCAGGTCGGGGCCTGGGGTGAGGCGAATAAAGCCAAGGCCCTGGAGATCATGGAAATTTTCGATCTCCGATTGCAGGAATGCCGGTTCGTTGCGGGTGAAGCGTACTCGATCGCGGACATTACGGCACTGGTGGCGATCGATTTCCTCAAACCGGCTAAGATCGAGATGCCGGAGGGGCTGGCGGGTCTGAAGCGGTGGCACGGCGAGGTGAGCGCACGCCCCAGTGCGGCGGCGTGAGGGCGACTGTTCCCCAAGGAACAGCGCCCGAGCCGGGTGTGAGCTAGGCAGGACGGTCAGGGAGACACAAAGACAGTCAGGGGTGTTGATGAAACTTACCGTCATCGGCTCGGGCGATGCGTTCGGCTCGGGCGGGCGGCTGCAGACGTGCTATCACGTCGCAGATGCCGAAAATGAATTCCTGATCGATTGCGGGGCGACCGCAATGATCGGCTTTCACATGGCCGGCCTCGATCCGAACCGGGTCGGCACGATCTTCATTTCGCACCTGCACGGCGACCATTTTGCCGGGCTTGTATGGTGGCTGCTGCATGCACTGCATGTGGCGCGTCGCACGGCGCCGCTCGACATCGTCGGGCCGGAGGGTCTTGCGGAACGCTACAGGACAGCGGCGGAAGCCCTGTTTCCGGGTGCGACGTTGCGAGAGCCCGGCTACGCGCTCAACTGGCACGAGTTCAAGGCGCTGGAGCCGATTGAGATCAATGGTATCAGGGTCACGCCCCATCCTGTGCGCCACCCCTCGGGGGCGCCGTCGTTCGGCCTGCGGTTCGAGACGGGCGGCAAGGTGATCGGTTTTTCGGGTGACAGCGAGTGGGTGGACGCCCTTTGCGATATCGCGGCTGGTGCGGATCTCTACATCACGGAATGCTACGGGTATGAAGAGCCGGCGCGGTTTCACATGAACTGGCGGGTGATCGAGGAGAACCTGGAGCGGCTGACGGCGCGGCAGATCATGCTCACCCACATGAGCGGCGTCATGCTCGACAACGCTTCGCAGATCGATGCGCCGCGTGTCGTCGTGGCGCAGGACGGGCTGACGCTGATGCTGTGACGTGTCAGCCTTTGTGTTGGCGGTATCGACGTGGCGTCATCAAAACCGAGGACGGATCAGGATCAGGGGATTGCGGCGCGATCGCGTGCGCCCGCCAAGCAGAGTGTGGCATCTGCAGGCGGGATCGACCGCCTGGTCAGCGAGATTCGCGCGTGCCGCATCTGCCGCGACGCACCGCTGGGCGCGCGACTGGCGCACGAGCCGCGTCCTGTGCTGCAAGTCGATAAGCGCGCCCGTCTCGCGATCACGGGGCAGGCGCCCGGCACGCGTGTTCATGCATCAGGGCGTCCATTCACCGATCCGTCCGGGGACCGGCTGCGCGCCTGGCTCGGGATCGGCGAAGACGTCTTTTATGACGCGCGGCGCGTGGCGATCGTGCCGATGGGCTTCTGCTTTCCGGGCCTCGATGCGAAGGGGGGCGATCTGCCGCCGCGGCGTGAATGCGCTAAGACGTGGCGGGCGCTGGTCCTGGCGGAGCTCGCTAACGTGGAATTGCTGCTGCTGGTCGGCCAATATGCGCAACGCTGGCATCTGGCGACGGGGCACGCGCGCGGCCTCAATTTGACACAGACGGTCAAGGACTGGCGGCGTATCCTGGATCGGACATCGGGTCCGCGCCTTCTGCCGCTGCCGCATCCGTCGTGGCGCAACAATGCATGGCTGAAGGCCAATCCTTGGTTCGAGGCAGAATTGCTGCCGGTGTTGCGCGGGGAGGTGCAGCGCCTGACGGCCTGAGTGTGACCATTTCCTCGTATGGCGGCACGAGGCATCGGCCACACCCAGGCCTGAGACGGTGGAGGTGACGCGCCAAAAGCGGCGCGGGGTCGTCGCTCCACGACACTCGTCTGCCTGCCGGGGTTCAGGCAGCGAGGGTTTGCTTGCCCGGCTTGGCAGCCGCATCTGCGGGGCTGGTGAGCGTATCGGGCATCCAGTGATGGCGGTCGGCCTGGGCGTCGAGTTCGTCGCGCAGGAAATCAAGGTCCTGTCCGGCTTTCTCGAGCGTGGCGAGGACGTCGTCGACC
>CAZDNY010000328.1:0-4423 GCA_964506885.1 uncultured Hyphomicrobiaceae bacterium
GGTTGCGTGCCAAGGTGGCCTGCCAAGCGTCAGTGACAAAAGCAACACTAGAATCGTGGAGTTGCTAGTGTTCCTTATGTCTCAGACATTTGCTCGGAACCGGGCCGCAAGGGCAAGCAAATGTCCGAGACGGAACACTAGCCGGCTGCGGCAAGGTTCTTGACAGACTCGAGGACGGCTGCAGCGTGGCCCGGCACCTTGACCTTGCGCCAGACGGCTGCAATGCGTCCTTTCGGGTCGATCAGGAAGGTTGATCGCTCCACGCCCATATACTTGCGTCCGTACATGGATTTTTCGACCCAGACCCCGTACGACTCGACGACCTCTTTGTCCTCGTCGGCAGCCAGGATCACGTTCAGGCCGTGCTTGGTCTTGAACTTGGCGTGTGAGGCAACGCTGTCGGGTGAGATGCCTATGACGCGAGCGCCGGCGCCGGCAAAGTCGGACGCTAAATCGGTGAACGCCTTGGCTTCCGCGGTGCATCCGGAGGTATCGTCCTTGGGGTAGAAGAAAAGGACGACGGGCGCGCCCTTCAGCTTGCTGAGTTTTAGGCTTTCGCCGTTGTCCGTGGTCAGTGTGAAATCAGGGGCGCGATCGCCAATTTCCGGCATTGATAAAGTGCCTTTCTTTCGTCGTTTTTTGCCCTGCACATCGCTCTGGCGAGGGCATTGATCGATCGGATCGATCCGGCACGTCGGGGAGGCCGGTGCCGGTCTTGGGCCGGTTGGGAAAGACCCGGTCCGTCACCGAGTTATCCCGTGTAAGCGTCGCCGGCAAGCGGTGGCCGGTCAGTTCGGTGGGCGATCGCGGTCCAGATCGCGCCGGGTTGAGTTTTGCGCTTCGTGCGCGATTTCCAGTCGGGGAAGATCGCGGCGGTTGATTCGGGAGTTCGTGAGGCGGTGTTTCCCGCCGCGTGCATCGCGGGGCGGGTCTGAATCGACACGCGGTAGTGCTGAGACATGGTGTAGGGGTGGTGCGCCAAAGCCGTCAAAGACCTGAGACTGGCCGTGGAGACGAGCGGCGCCGCGCGCGGCCGCGGCCGCACTCCGCGCAAGCAAACGCGGGAGCGCGGGGCGAGGCCACCGTGCCGGTGACGCGCGGGCGGCGTGCTCTGCGTCATGCCGGACGCGGTGCGCGCTTTTTCCTTTTCGCTACGGTACCCTTCATCATCCTGTTTGGTCTGGCGATCGCTCTGACGTTCGTGCGCCTCAAGCACGGACCGATTTCGTTGTCGTTCCTGGTGCCGCCGATCGAGCGAAGCATCAACGCCGTCCTCAAGGGCTACGTCGCCAGTGTCGGTGACGCGATCGTTCGCTTGACGGACGGCAATCGGCTCGAATTCCGGTTGCAGAACGTGCGCTTTGCCGAGCCGGATGGCGATACCGTCGCGTCCTCGCCGCTGGCCGCTGTGGAAATGAGCCGCCAAGCGCTGTTGGAGGGGCGATTGCTGCCATCGCGGGTCGAACTGATCGAGCCGGAGCTGTTCTTAACCTATGTGCCCGGTGATGGTCTGAGGCTGAGCTTTTCTGCCTTGCCGGAACAGTCGGTTGATACGGGCGAGCCCAGCAAGCCCGATGCGCGGCTGCCAAATTCTGCGACATCGCAACCTGCGGGCGACGATAGTGTTGCAAGCGGCGGGATGAGCGGCGCCGGTTTGCTCAAAGAACTCGATTTCGGCCAACTGCTGCGGCGCACGACGACGGAGGCGCGCGGCGGAAGTGGCGCGGCGTCCTTTCTGCGCGAGTTCGGTGTGCGTGATGCCCTTTTGACCGTCGACACACAGGGGCATCGTACAACCTGGCAGCTGCCGGAACTGAGTGTCGATTTCGATCATCGGGGTTCGCGCTCCGTCATTTCCGGGCGTGCACGCGTGGCGTCCGGAAACGGTTCGTGGCGTCTGGCCTTCCATACCGAGGAAAGCGTCGGCGAGACCGTCCTGCGCGCCTCGGTGCGTGACTTCATGCCGGCAACACTGTTTGGTGCAGGGGGCAAGGGCGGCGAATCGCTTCTCAGCACTCTCGACATGCCGATTGGCAGCGATGTCACGTTCGTGCTTGCTCCGAGCGGTGATGTGCGCACCGCCCATTTCGACGTCGCTCTGGGGAAAGGGCGCTTGCTGCTTCACGACCGGGTCGGGCGGCTGGAGCCTATTCCTGTCGAAGCAGGCCGGGTCAAGCTGACCTACGAGCCAGGGGCCGATCGCGTGGTCATCGAGCCGTCGACGCTGCAGGCGGGGGGCGCCGTGGTGACCCTGCGCGGGCAGGCAGATGCCGCTACGTTCGACGGCGAAGCTGGATGGGCGTTCTCTATCGCATCGGTGGACGGGATGCTCGGCTCTGGTGATTTCGGAGTGGCGCCGGTGGCTCTGAGCGGACTCATCGGCGAGGGCCGCTATCTGCCGCGGCGTCAACTCGTGCAGCTCAACAAGGGCGAAATCAATGCCGGTGGCGCGTCGCTGGTGGCGCGCGGCGAAGCGAGCCTGGAGAGCGGCCGGACCGGCGCACAGTTCGTGATTTCAGCCGGCGCCATGTCGATTGCGACGCTGAAGGCCATCTGGCCGGTTGGCCTGGCGCCGCTGACGCGTGCATGGATCGGAGAACACGTGCTCAGCGGTGAAGTCAAACGCTTCGAGTTTCGTCGAGAGACTGGCATCTACGATCCGGCGCAGGGCGGTGGTGACGGATTCGGGTACCAGTCGCTGGTCGCGGAAGCAGGCGAGGCGGTGATCAAGCCGACGATGGGCTTGGCTCCCGTCAGCGTGCCGCGAGCGCTTGTAAGCGTGGAAAACGATCGCCTCGAGGTCAGCGCGCCGGAAGGCACGATGACGCTGGGCTCCGGCAAGACAATCAAGATTGCGGCGGCGCAACTCGTTTCGCAGAATGTCTATGCCGAGCCACCGCACGCGGATCTCTCGTTCAAGACGCAGGCCGATGCAGACGCGATCATCGAGGTGATGGGGCGGGAGCCGGTTTCTCTGGTCAACGTGGCGGAGCTGCCTTTCAAGTCGATGGACGGAAAGGTCGAAACGGCTCTGGATCTCTCCTTCCCGATGAAGAAGCAGTTGCCGTTTTCGCAGATCAAGCTGGCCGGCAAGGCCCGTCTGAAGGATGGGCGAGTCGAAAAGCTCATGGGCGAGTACGACGTGCAGGGGGCCAGCGTCGCATTCGACTTCAACAACGGTGCGGTCGAAGCCAAAGGCGAGGCGATCGTGCGTGGCGTGCTGGCGCGCATTTCCTGGCAGCGCATCTTCGATGCACCTCAAGACCGGCAGCCACCTCTCAGGATAACGGCGACGCTCGACAACACCGATCGGCGGCAACTGGGCATCGATCTGAGCGATATCCTGACGGGTGACGTGCCGGTGGATATGCAGGTTGCCCACAGCGGAGCAGCGGGCGAGAGGAAAATCCACGTCAGGGCCGATCTGTCGAACGCGGAACTGGCGCTGACATCGATCGCGTGGCGCAAGCCAAAGGGGCGCTCGGCGTTCGTCGAGTTCGACATCGCCCCGGTCGCTGACAACAAGTACGAACTGCAGAATTTCAAAGTGGCCGGCGACAATGTCGCGATAGAGGGTTGGGCCGCGCTCGGTGCGGACCGCAAGCTTCGGGAATTCTATTTCCCCGATTTTTCCATCAACGTCGTGACCCGGCTGAAGCTCCAGGGGGTGCTACGCAACGATGACGTGTGGGACATCAAGGCTCGCGGTACGACGTTCGACGGCAAGGACTTCTTCCGGTCGCTGTTCACCGTGGGACGTGGTGAGGCCGGCCCGACGCGCCCATTGCGCGGGAAAGGTGTCGATCTGGATGCGCAGGTCGACAACGTGCTGGGGCACTCGGAGACGTCGCTGCGCAGCCTCAAGATGCAGGCGAGCACGCGCGAGGGCAAACTGAGCGCGCTGGATGCGCGCGGGACGCTCGAAGGCGGCGGGCAGCTGGCGGTGATCCTGGATCGCGACCGTCGCGGGCGACGGCGCATCCGTGCCGATTCGACGGACGCAGGCCAAGCCTTCAAACTGGTGGGCTTCTATCCCAACATGCAGCAGGGCCGCGTGCGCCTTGAGCTGAATGTCGACGGGCGCGGGGCGGCGGAGCAGGCCGGCACGCTGTGGGTGGAAGATTTCCGCGTGCTGGGCGACCCGATCGTTTCGGAAGTCGTCTCGAGTTCGATAGACGAGGGACGGCCATCGATCACCGGCAACAAGCGCGTGGTGCGCGAGGTCTTCTCGTTCGATACCATGCGCGTACCGTTCTCGCTGGGCCACGGGCAATTCGTTCTGGATGATGCGTACGTGCGCGGCCCTCTTCTGGGCGCCACGATCCGGGGCAAGGTCGACTTCAAGACGTCGAAGGTAAGCCTCGGTGGCACCTACATTCCCCTGCAGGGGCTCAACAACGCATTCGGGCAGATCCCGCTGCTG
>CAZDNY010000329.1:0-4408 GCA_964506885.1 uncultured Hyphomicrobiaceae bacterium
GGTCGCCACACCGCCGCGGCCTGCGAGGTGTTCGAGCGCACCACCCGCCGCTACGAGAAACCGGAATTTGGCTTGACCACGACACGCGTCGACGGCACCGACGTCGCCATCCGCGAGGAAGTGGTCTGGTCGAAACCGTTCTGCAACCTCATTCACTTCGTCCGAGACATTCCGCGCCAGCGCGCGGCGCGCGATCCGCGCGTGCTGCTTGTGGCCCCGATGTCCGGCCACTTCGCCACGCTCTTGCGCGGCACCGTCGAAGCCCTGTTGCCTGACCACGAGGTCTACATCACCGATTGGCAGGATCCGCGCGACGTACCGCTGGTTGCCGGGCGCTTCGATCTCGACGACTACATCGACTATATCCGCGCCATGCTGCGCCACCTCGACGGCGACGTGCATGCCTTTGCCGTTTGCCAGCCCTCCGTGCCCGTGCTCGCTGCCATCGCGCTCATGGAGCAAGACAACGACCCGTGCGTGCCGCACACCGTGACGCTCGCCGGCGGCCCCGTCGACACGCGCATCAACCCGACCGCAGTCAACCAGCTGGCGGAGGAGAAGGGCACGCAGTGGTTCCGCAACAACGTGATCACCACTGTGCCCTGGCCCGCCATCGGCTACGGACGCGCCGTCTACCCGGGCTTCCTCCAGCTCACCGGGTTCATGACGATGAACCTCGACCGCCACCTGACCGCCCACAAGGACCTGTTCCTGCATCTCGTCCACGGCGACGGCGACAGTGCCGAGAAACATCGCGAATTCTACGACGAGTACCTTGCGGTCATGGACCTGACCGCCGAGTTCTATCTGCAAACCATCGATACGGTTTTCGTCCGTCACGCCCTGCCCAAGGGCGAATTCGTCCATCGAGGACAGCGCATCGACCTGGCTGACATCCGCCACGTCGCAATGATGACGATTGAGGGCGAGAAGGACGACATAACCGGCCTGGGCCAATGCCGCGCTGCCATCGATCTGGCATCCAATCTGCCGGTAGAGATGAAGCGCCACTACGAGTGCCCTGGCGTCGGCCACTACGGCATTTTCAATGGGTCGCGCTTCCGCGCCGATATTGCACCGCGCATCGCACAGTTCATGCGCTCGTTCGATCCGCGCCGCTCATGCATCCCGGTTTCCGACCCCGTGCCATACACTGAAGCCGCAGGCCGTGCCCAGGCAGCCAAAGCCCCCCCAGCCGCCGGCCCGGACGCCGCTGCATTCACATTCGCAAAGAGCGATCGCCGAGAGCCGGCTGTTTCCAAACCTGCATCCGATAAGCTCTGAAGCGGCAATACCCTCGCGCAACCAAGAACATCCCCGCCTTGCCTCACGTTCCGACAGCTCGCCTTGAGCGAGCCGCTTCATATTCTTCAGCGCACATCTTCATCCGTCCAGGGCCTGGGGCGATTGCGCAACAGCCCCCCCACATCGCGCACCTGTTCGTCGAATGACGCTAGGCGAAACCGTCGCGATCTTGATAGGTGATCGAAGAGCAGCCACGCAGACATGGTGCCGGTACCGGGTTGACGCGTTCCCTTTCGTGGTCGGGAACCGGCCTCGCAGATCGCCATGCCGCAGCAACCGGACGCGTCAGCAGCTCTCGGTCAGGCTTACGACACCAACAGGGATTTCACATGGCCAAGGCGAGGGCCGCCGCGCCATCCAAACTCGACACCCCCGCGCTGTCTGATCTGGGCGCCGATGTCGAGGTGCGCCGGCATCCCGCCGCCCGACGGCTGACGTTGCGCGTGTCGCAGACGCGCCGCGCGGTGATTGTCACGGTCCCCATGCAATGCGATCTGGTCGAGGCCGGCTCCTTCCTTCACCGCAACATCGACTGGGTGCGCGAGCGTTTGGGATCCATTCCCGAACCGGTCCCGTTCGAGCCCGGCGCGGTGCTCCCGTTCCGCGGCGAACCGCACACACTCGAGTTCACGGGCATCCGCAAGCGTGGCCTGCGTGTGGAACGTATCCCCGCCTGCCGGACCACGCCCGGGGCTTATGCGACGCTGCGTGTCAATGGACCTGCTGAGACCGCCGCACGCCGCCTCACGGACTGGCTGTTCCACGAGGCCCGTTGCGATCTCGACGCGCGCGTCGTCCACCACACGAAGAGCCTGGGCCTTGTCGCCAAGCGCATCACCGTCCGCGACCAGTCGAGCCGCTGGGGATCGTGTTCGACCACCGGCACGCTGTCGTTCTCCTGGCGCCTGATCCTCGCTCCGCCCTTGATCCTCGATTACGTCGCCGCCCATGAAGCCGCGCATCTCAAAGAGATGAACCACGGTCCCAACTTCTGGTCTTTGGTGCGCCGCACCATGCCGCAGATGGACGAAGCGCGTCAGTGGCTGCAGATCTATGGCATGGACCTGCACCGCTACGGCCCCAGCACGATCACGCGGCGCTGAACGCGCCGATAGATGCGGGCGACCATCCGATAGACACCGCTCGATAGATGCAGCGCACGCTTGGCCTCGCCAGCGGCGTGACCGGTTGCGTGCTGCTCTCCACCTCAGTACGCTCACCCCGCAAATAAACAAAAAAGCGCTGCCATGACGCGGACTTCTGGCATGCCAGAGAGGCCGGGCAATGAGCGGCGATGCATGGGAAACACCCGAGAATGAAGAACAAGGTCATCACCGCCGACGAGGCGATTGCGCTCATTCGCGATAACGACGTCATCACGACAACAGGGTTCGTTCAAAGCTGCATACCCGAAGCACTGCATGCCGCGCTCGAAAAACGCTTCGTCGAAACGAGCCATCCGCGCGACATGACGCTGATCATGTGCGCCGGCGCTGGTGACAGCAAGGGCCTGGGCACCGGCCGCTTCCATCACGACGGCATGTTGAAGCGCGTCATTGCTGCCAACTTCGGCCGCATGCCAGGCGTCGCCAAGGCCGCGCAGGAGAACCGCATCTGCGGCTACAACCTTCCCCAGGGCATCATCGCCCAGCTCTATCGTGCCTGCGCCGGCGGTCAGCCGGGCCTCTTCTCCAAGGTCGGCCTGCACACCTATGTCGATCCCCGCCTCGGCGGCGGCAAGGTCAACACCAAGACCCAGGAGGACATCGTCAAGCTGGTCGAGGTGGAAGGCGAAGAGTGGCTGTTCTACAAGGCCACGCGCATCGACGTCGCCCTGATCCGCGGCACCAGCGCCGACCCGTTCGGCAACATCTCCATGGAAAAGGAAGCGCTCACGCTCGACGCCATCGCCCAGGCCATGGCCGCGCATTCCAACAAGGGTCTCGTCATCGCCCAGGTCGAGCGCATCGTCGAGCACGGGTCCATCCCGCCCAAGAGCGTCAAGATTCCGGGCATCCTGGTCGATTGCATCGTCGTCGCCGACCCGCCCGAGATGCACCGCATGAACTACGGCGTCATCTACAATCCCGCGCTCGCCGGCGAGATCCGAATCCCTGTCGAGGGCATGCCGAAGATGCCGCTCGACGAGCGCAAGATCATCGCCCGGCGCGCGGCCTTCGAACTGCCGCCCAACGGCGTCATCAACCTCGGCGTCGGTGCGCCCGACGGTATCGCGGCCGTTGCCAACGAGGAAAAAGTGACGCCGCACATCACCATGACGACAGAGGCCGGCGCTGTCGGCGGCGTCCTCGCCGGTGGATCGAATTTCGGCTCATCCGCCAACGCCCACTCGATCATCGACCAGAACCAGATGTTCGATTTCTACGACGGCGGCGGCCTCGACATGACATGCCTTGGCATGGCCGAATGCGATGAGGCCGGCAACGTCAACACATCCCGCTTTGCCGGCCGTCTCAATGGCTGCGGCGGCTTCATCAACATCTCGCAGAACTCCCGCGCGGTGGTCTTCGCCGGCACCTTTACGGCAGGCGGCCTCAACATTGCCATTGAGAGCGGGCGCCTGCGCATCCTCAAGGAGGGGAAGACGCGCAAGTTCGTCAAGTCCGTGGAGCAGATCACCTTCTCCGGCACCTATGCGCAGATGAAGCGCCAGCCCGTGATCTATGTCACCGAGCGCTGCGTCTTCGAACTGACGCCGGAAGGTCTGGAACTGATCGAAGTGGCTCCGGGAATCGACATCGAGGACGACATCCTCGCCCACATGGACTTCAAGCCGATCGTCAACAAGCCGATGCCGATGGATCCGCGCATTTTCATCGACGAGCCCATGAACCTCGCCGACGATCTGTTCAACGTGAAGCTGGCCGAGCGCGTGACCTACGATCGCAACCGCAACCTCCTGTTCATCAATCTGGAGGGCTGGAACGTCCGCAAGCGCTCCGACATCGACGACTTGAAGCGCGTCCTCGTCAACGCCTGCAACGAGGCCGGCCGCCGCGTCCATTCGATCGTCAACCACGACGGCTGCCGCATTGCCGAGGACCTCTATGACGATTACGCCGCCATGATCGATTACATGTCC